>WRDV01000014.1 GCA_009779655.1 Dehalococcoidia bacterium | reverse complement strand
TCCATATACGAGCATGGCTGCGATTAATCCAAAAGCGCAAATCAGTAAAAGACTGAACCCAAATATAAAAAATAGTGAACCACGAAACTTCATTGTACTATACTCCGCAGTTTGTTCTAATGCTATGAACCGCAAGATCAAGATGTCAGGCGTTTTTCCATGGGCCGAACTTCTTGATCAATTCAGTATTAAACGTTCCATTGATACCTTCAGCCAATGCGTTATCGTATGAATCACATACTCTCCACTAAACTCGGTACGTATCAATAACAATGTTTTACGATAACAAACCAGTAACCCATTGAGAGCAGGCTAATACTCAGCTATTTCGCGGCATTGTGGGCTGTTCTATCGTTATGAGTATCGTATTATTCATAACGATGGCAAAAGATAGAATTCCGTGGCAATTATCCATTAATCTGCAAGCATTCACGCATAGTTTATGTTTGACAATTATACATGACCTTGGTATTCTGTCAATTTCCTCGCTATGAGTGCGGGAATGCAGGATATATCAAGGCTTTTTTACTGCACTTACGCTATGGTTGTTAACTGAGTATACTGCTATACTAACAGAGAAGAATAACACGTGATGAGTAAAGTCGGTAAACACGTGGGCACGCCGGAGCTGATACAGCGCTTGGAAGAGCTGTATCCTAATGCGCGTATCGCTCTTAATTTCAGCAATCCTTTGGAATTGTTAATAGCGACTATTCTTTCTGCGCAGAGTACTGATGTTGGTGTCAATAAGGTCACGCCTGCGTTGTTTGCGCGTTATAAGACAGCTGACGATTATGCCAGCGCAGATGTGCTTGAGCTGGAATCAATCATTAAATCCACAGGTTTTTACCATAACAAAGCCAAAAGTATTATAGGCGCAGCCTGTAAGCTTCAGAATGATTTTGGCGGGCAGGTGCCGTGTACTATGGCGGAAATCACCACGCTGCCCGGGGTGGCGCGCAAAACGGGCAATGTGGTGCTTACCAATGCGTACGGAATTATTGAAGGCATTGCAGTTGATACCCATGTTGTCCGTTTATCTAATCTACTTGGTTTGACTACTGAGCTGGATCCTGTGAAAATTGAACGAGACCTCATGCGTTGTGTGCCAAAGCCTAAATGGGGGATGATGTCTCACTTGTTGATTGCCCATGGCCGCGCAGTATGCCAAGCTCGCATGCCAAAATGCGCTACATGCACACTGGGTGATGTTTGTCAGAAGCATCATATGTAATGTCCACAACAACTCTAAGGAAGGCGTTTAAGGATGGTTCAAATATTGAATAGTTGACGGCTGTTGGCTGTTATGTGAGCGGCGCATTCTTCATAATTGATGCCGTGTAGGCGTGCCAATTCAATAACAGTGTCAGATATATATGACGGCTCGTTGCGATGGCCGCGTAGTCTTTGTGGAGGTAAGTAAGGGCAGTCGCTTTCAACCAGCAACTTATCTAGAGAAAGAAGTTTTATCGCTTCGCGCAATGCTTTTGAAGACGGATAACCGATATATGCTCCCAGCGAGATATAAAACCCCATTTGTATATAGGCTTGTGCTACATCAAGTGTACTAGTAAAACAGTGGATAACCCCCGGGGTGTTTTTATGGACTCTTTTAGAGGTCCATTCCTGTAGTACCTGACGCATTTCTGCATCAGCTTGTCTGGCGTGAATCAACACAGGCTTATGAATTTTGTCCGCCAAAAGTAATTGCCGTCGTAATATATAGAGTTGTTGTTCGCGAGGAGCGTAGTCAGCATGGAAATCCAGTCCTATTTCGCCTATGGCTACAACACGAGGATGATTTGCCAGTATCGCTAATTCTTCGAGGTTTTTTTCTGTGATTCCGCCGCATTCCTGCGGGTGGATGCCGACTGCGGCGTGGATAAAATTGTAATGCTCGGCAAGCTCTATGCCGCTGAGACTATCCTCCATCTGCGTGCCAACATTAACGATGGCATACACATGGCTTTCTTCAGCCCTGCGGATGACATCTTCTCTGTCAGCGTCAAATTGTTCAACAGTTAGGTGCGCATGGGTATCTATTAGGCTCGTAACTTGCGGGGCGCCGGCGTCATACATAGACTACAGCAGTGTTAATTCCACAATGCTAGGAACGATCCCCACTCAGCGGCTTTGTTAAGCAATGCAGGGAGTATGCCCAGTAGCAAAATACCGGTGCATGATATGAGCAAGGCTAACTTTGGAGCTAATGAGGTTTTGACGGCGTCAGCAGACGCAGGAGCATCCATCCAAATAGTTCGCACGATCTTCAAATAGTAGTATGCTGATATTACACTGTTAACTACAGCAATGAGCACGAGCCAGAGAAGGCCATTTTGCGCAGCTTGACTGAACACGAAAAACTTACCCATGAATCCGGCAAGCGGCGGAAGACCCATGAGAGAAAGCAGCCCCAGTGTCATGGCGCATGCTAGCAGAGGAGAGCGTTTTGCGAGTCCGGCATAATCTGATATGTCATCCATGTCAGCATTTCTGGACGCGATAATAATTACGCTAAAGACAGCTACTTCCGCAATAGCGAAAGCAACCAAGTAATATAGTAGGTTGCTAATTGAGGCGGCACTGTGCAAGCCGATTGCAGCAACGGCTACGACTATTAGCATATAACCGCTCTGGGCAATTGACGAATACGCTAATAGACGCTTGATATTATGCTGTGTTATAGCGATTAAGTTGCCCGCTGTCATAGTAAGGGCGCTTACTATCGCCAGAATTATTCCTAAGTTATTGATTAAAGAGTCTGTTTGTATAAATGCTGTTAGCATGAAACGCATTAGTATGCTGAGGCCTGCAATTTTGCTGACGGTGGAAAGGAATAGTGTAATAGGTGTGGGAGCGCCCTCATATACGTCAGGTGCCCACATATGGAAAGGTACAGCCGCAATCTTAAAGGCGAATCCGGCTAGTGTCAGCACTAAGCCGAATAACAATCCGGCGTGGTCGGCAATATTGCCTACTTGGATGGTAGATACCGCGGCGGCGATAGTTGTAAAACTCGTACTGCCGCTGAAGCCAAATATCAGCGCCAGACCGAAAAGTAGTACGGCGGAGTTAACGGCGCCCAGCAGTATATATTTCACGGCGGACTCGTTGCTCTTAGTGTTCTTTAGCATAGCAACAAGCGCGTATAGCGATATGGCTGTCAGCTCAATAGACAACAGCATAGCAATGATATCATGCGCTGCTGCTGTGAGCATGGCGCCAAGCGTGGCGGTCAAAAGCAGCGCATGGAACTCGCCATGCAACTTGGGCAAGCGTTTGACATAATCAGTAGAAGCTAAAATGACCAGGAGAGCAATCCCAAGGAACAAAAGTTTAAAATAAATGGCGTAGTTATCCAGTATAAACAGTCCGTTGCCTATGCTTTGTTCACTGTTGCCGATTAGTAACAGGGCCATACAGATTGATGCTAACAGTCCGGCAACGCTTGTGATGTTTACAAGCCATTTAATTCGGCAGAACAAATCTACCGCGATGACGGCAACAGCGGTAACTGCCAAGCATATTTCTGGTCTCAACATATCCAGATTCAAATGATGCTCCTCTTAGCCGCCAACCAAACTGACTATTACAGCGGCGCTGTTTTGTATTACAGAAGTTAGGATGGTTGGACAGATTCCAATGACGAATATTAGCGCAATTAGCAAGCCGCAATAAATGCGTTGCAGTTTTCCGGCATCGCGAACTGAGTCAAAAGATGCCTGCGCCGGACCATAGAATACGCGCTGTATGGTCCAAAGAATATAGACAGCAGCCAATACCACGCCTAGCAGTGCTACTGCTGTAAACCATTTTATACCGTCTACAGCTGAGCTGCTGAAACTGCCCAGGAAGACTGTGAACTCGGCGGCAAACCCGCTGGTTGAGGGCAGCCCAAGCGCTCCTAAGCCCGCCAATACGAAGAAAGCTGCGGTGACAGGCATCTGGCGCGCCAGCCCGCCGAGTTTAGCCATATTGGGCTGGTTGGTATTGTCTATAACGATGCCGGCCGTGATAAACAGCAGGCTTGTAATAAGGCCGTGGCTTACCATTTGTAAGCTTGCGCCTATAAGCGCTGTTTGTCCGAGAGCGAAAATACCCAGCAACACGAAACCCATATGGCTTAATGAGCTGTAGGCAACCAAGCGCTTTAAGTTAGTTTGGCGTAGCGCCAATATGCCGCCGTATATAATGCTTATAACAGCCAGAGTCAGCATTATGGGCGCGAAGCGCTGCGATGACTCTGGAAAAAGGCTGACGCAAAGGCGAATGATCCCGTATCCGCCCATTTTTGCCAAAGCGCCGGATAGCAGGATATTCACTGCCACAGGGGCATCGGTGTAAGTATCCGGCTGCCAGCTGTGCAATGGCACAACCGGCAACTTAACAGCGAAACCCGCAAGCAGCATAAAGAAAATAGGCGCGGTTGACATCGCCGGTGCTGCAATTGTGGCGAGCGCTCCGTGTGCCGGCTCCAGTGCTACCATATCCAGCGTGCCTGTAACGAAATACATACAAATAATACCGACTAGCATGAGAGCGCTGCCGGCCAATGTAAAGATGACGTACTTAAGAGCGGAGCTACGTTTGTTGCCGCTACCCCAAATAGAGATTAAGAAATACACCGGAATGACCTCAATCTCCCAGAATATGAAGAACAACAATAAATTTAGGGAACAGAATACACCGAGTATGCTTGATTCTAATACCAAAAGCCAAATGAAGAGCTCTCGTGCGCGATTTTCACTTTTCCATGATACGAGCACGGCAACAAGTCCCAGCAGGGCGGTAAGCACCACTAACGGCAGGCTGATGCCGTCCACCCCAAGGTGGTAGTTGGCTGAAAGCGCAGGAATCCAAGAGTATATTTCTTCAAATTGCATGCCGCTTGCGTTACGGTCAAAAATACAAAACAGATAAACTGACAGCGCCAGCACCGTTGATGCGGCGCCTGTGGCTATGTACTTGACAAGTTTAAGCGGCATGCGCGGCAGTAACGCCAGAGCGATAGCTGCCATGAGCGGCAAGAAAACAATAATGGAAAGATAATTAAGGCTCATATGAGTAGTACCACCAGCGCAATAATCAAGGCTCCGGTTATGCCCACAAAAGCGTATAGTTGCAGCGCGCCGTTTTGACTGTGGCTTGCGCGGTTAGCGAACACTTTTGTTATGGAGGTCAGTGCGTTTGCTGCTCCGTCAATCACAACACGGTCAATCCACTGCGCGGCGCGGAACACGCCGCGATAGAGCAGACTTTTGGCGATTAGATTTTCATACAGATCGTCCATCCAGTACTTGTGTGTAATGATGGCGTAAACAGGGTGCAACTCTCCCTTAATTCGGTCCGGTTTAATCCATACTTTGATATACATCACATAGGCGATAAGAATGCCAAGTCCTGCTGCTCCAAGTGATATCCATGCGAGCGGGTGAGTTAGCAGCCCGAATATGCCTTCCCAGAAACTGTGGGTTACATGCCCCTCAAATAACCCCTCAAACCCGCCGTTAGCATTGAGCCAGCCGGACGCTATCGCTGGTATAGCTAGAATTATCATTGGTATAAGCATGGTTTTGGGAGACTCATGCAAACGCTGACTCCCACGGTATTCCCCGGCAAATACCATGAATACCACGCGGAAAATATAAAATGCAGTCAAGAATGTGGTTAAGATGGCAAAAGCGAATAACACTGGCTGCTGAGCCAATGCGGCAGCCAGCACCTCTTCCTTGCTGAAAAAACCGGCAAGCGGCCAAATACCGGCAAGCGACAGGGCCGCTATGGTGAAACAGACGCATGTCCATGGCATGCGTCTGCGTAGTCCGCCCATCTCGCGCATGTCGAAAGTACCGGTGGCGTGGTTGATGCTGCCGGCACCCAAGAATAGTAAGGCTTTGAAGAAAGCGTGGTTAAACAAGAAGAATACGCCGACCCAAACCCCGCCGACTGACAGTCCTAAAAACATTAGACCCAGTTGCGATATGGTAGAGTAGGCCAGCACTCGCTTGATGTCTTTCATAACCAAGCCTATGGTTCCTGCAAAAACGGCGGTGAGCGCACCAACTATGCCGACAACAGTTAAGGCATATGGCGCGGCCTCAAATAGCGGGAACATGCGCCCTACTAAGAACACGCCTGCGGCAACCATAGTCGCTGCGTGAATCAGTGCGGAAACCGGAGTAGGCCCTTCCATAGCATCCGGCAGCCATGTATGCAGCGGGAATTGGCCTGATTTGCCTACTGCTCCAAGAAATAGCCCCAGTGCGGCTAACGTCAAGACGCTGCCGGAAAGCACAGCTGTTACAGCACTGCTATTCAGCGTAAGAATGTCAAGCGTGCCTGCGTTAGAGTAAAGCAGCAGCAGTGCCGCCAAGAACCCTACGTCGCCAATCCGCGTGATGAGGAACGCTTTCTTAGCTGCGGCAATAGCTGACGGGCGGTGAAACCAAAAGCCGATAAGCAGATAGGATGACAACCCCACAAGCTCCCAAAACATGAAGGTAAAAAGCAAGTTGGCGGACATTATTAGTCCAAGCATTGATGCGGTAAAAAGCGAAATATAAGCGAAATAACGCCTATATGACGGATCTGAGTGCATGTAAGCGCGGGAGTAAATCTGTACCATGAAACTGACTGCGGTTACGACGAGCAGCATCACGGCGCTTAATGGGTCAAGCAGCAGATTGAAGTTAAACAGCGGCCCGCCTGCGATATTAAGCCATGTAGGCCCATTTACCAGAATTTGGCGTCCTTCAGCTCCCCATACGCTGATTAGTAACCAGCACGAAAGAATGAAAGAGCTTCCCACAGCCCCAATGGAGAAATAGCTTGCCGGCTCGGCTTTGCCCGGGAACGGGCGAACAAGCGGTATAATGACAGCGAAAGCTGCCAGCGGCAGGAGCCATATGGCCCATATTAACTCAGGAGCGATACTGTTCATATGCATTTCTTACCATTTCAACAGATTGACATCCCTGATGTCAATATTCTTACGCCGGCGATAGAATGTGATGATGATAGCAAGCCCAACTGATACCTCGGCCGCAGCCACAACGAAGCAAAACATGACCAAGGCCTGTCCGTCGAACTGATGATAGGCGGTATATTTTGAGAAAGCCACCAGCATAATATTGGCGGCGTTAAGCATAAGTTCTATGCACATCAGTATGACGATAGCATGACGGCGTGATAACGCTCCGTACAGCCCTATACCGAACAGCAATACGGCTAAAACAAGATAGTGTGTCAGTCCTATATCCATATTATTTCTCTTTAGCTACGCTGACGGCGCCTATGACGGCGACAACGATAAGCAGCGCTGCTATTTCGACTGCCAGTACC
Source organism: Dehalococcoidia bacterium (assembly GCA_009779655.1). Classification (GTDB taxonomy): domain Bacteria; phylum Chloroflexota; class Dehalococcoidia; order Dehalococcoidales; family UBA1222; genus WRNG01. The sequence goes on along the minus strand of WRDV01000014.1, from coordinate 7,909 downwards.
AGCCCGTCCTGCCCAAAAAGCAGCTGTCCGATAGAGTGCGTTTGCAGTGGCGGTATCATGTCGTTAGCTATTACGGTTGTAGGCCATTTAGTATTGAGTATGGCCCATATGGCGATGCCGATGAATGCCAGCGCGCTAGCAATAGCCGGTAACTTATAAGGTGATGCCAAGTTGCTATGCTCGACCTCGCGCGTCATCACGACGGCCATTATTATCAGCACGGCGATAGCGCCAATATAAACCAAAATCTGCACTATTCCTAGATACTCGGCGGAAAGAGTGATGAATAGTCCGGCGATGGACAGAAAGCACATTATCAGTCCGAGCGCGGCGCGGAACAGGCTGCGCATGTTTACCACCATCAGCGCCCCTGTGACGGCCATAGCTGCAAGTATCCAAAACATAATATTGATACCCATAGTTTTGCTAATTCTTCTTCTTGTCTTTAATTATATCAATGCAGAGCGTCTGTTCCGGTAAAGTGCGAGCAATCTCTACATGATAATAGCCGCTGGCCTGACGTTTTTGCGGCGTGAGAAGCTCTTCTTTCTGCAGCGTCTGTTCGGCTATGCGGTAACTTGAGCGTTCATACTCGGTGCCCATAAAAAGCGCGTTGAAAGGACAGGCTTCTACACATAAGCCGCAGTAGATGCATTGCCCTCCCTTAAGCTCCCATTTCTCAGGCTTATACTGCATATCACAGCGCAGGCAGCGTGCGCATTCAGATTCTGCTTCCTCTTTACTCCAGCCGATTTCTACGCTTTCATAAGTGCTTAATCTTTTATCGTGCGAAATAGTGCTGTTATTCGGACGGAAGCCTTCGCGCGGCGCCCCTTCGCGATCAAGCGGCATCTCAGTCGCGGCTAGGATTTCATTAATATCACCGTTGCCTCCGAGGTATTTGTCGATAGAGCTTGCCGCTATGCGTCCGTGAGCGACGGCCTCAATTACTGTGGCCGGCCCAAGCACGGCATCTCCTCCGGCGTATACTCCGGCTTTACCGGCTGCCATGCTTTCACTGTCTACTTTCAAACAACCCCAGCGGTCTGTGGCAAGTGCGAATCCTCCAGGTATTATAGGGCTTTGGCTTACTGCTGAGATAATATGATCCAGCTCAGTAACGTATTCACTGCCTTTAATTGGCTCAGGTTTGCGTCTGCCGCTGGAATCCTCAGCACCCAGCTTCATGCGTATGCACTCAAGCATCAGCTTGCCGTCCTGGCGGAAAACCTTTGACGGGGCAGCCAAAAATACAAGCTTGATCCCCTCATCTACGGCTTCCTCAATCTCTTCAGGGGCAGCGGGCATCTCAGCGCGTGTTCGGCGGTAGATCAGGCTGACTTCCTCAGCGCCTTCGCGCACAGCGGTACGAGCGCAGTCGATAGCGGTATTCCCACCGCCGATGATGGCTACGCGTTTGCCAAGCTTACTATGCTTGCCGAGGTTGACCTCGCGTAGGAAATCCACACCGCCCAATACACCGTCTTCGGTATCACCCGGCACGCCTAAAGCCAAAGCCTGATGTGCGCCCACGCCTACAAAGACGGCGTTAAAGCCTTTATCTAATAACATATCAACAGACTCAATACGCTCATTTGTTTTTATGATGACGCCCAAGTCTTCAATCTCTTTAATATCACCATCAAGTATGTTTATAGGCAGACGGTAGTCGGGAATGCCGACTTTCATCATGCCGCCTGCGGCAGGCAGTGCCTCAAATATAGTGACAGAGTGTCCCTTGCGCGCCAAATAGTATGCCACAGTAAGACCGGCAGGTCCGGCCCCGATAACAGCCGCCTTCTTATCTGTTGATTGCAATTGCTTGACATTCTTTTTCCATAAGCCGTTGTCATGATCAACGGCATAGCGCTTTAGCTTACGTATGGAGATAGCTTCGTCGATATCACCGCGGTTGCAGTTGTTCTCGCATGGATGGGCGCATATATAAGCGCATATTGATGGGAGGGGTAATTTTTCGCGTATTACAGCAACGGCTTCCTCGGGCTTGCCGTCGGCGATGCAGCGAATGTAGCGCGCTACATCTACATGAGCCGGGCAACGCTGCACGCATGGCACGACAGGCTCGTATTTTTGACCCGCGCTTGAGGTTTCAATGTCAATGCACTTATGCGGGCATGCATGCTGGCATGTGTAGCACCCTGTGCATTTCTCCATTGACCAGGCCAATATCGTGCCGCGCTCGCGCCGCGAGACGTTCAGTCTCTGTTCAGGATATTGTACTGTTGCAGGGCGTTTAATGAAGTTCTTGAATGTTATTCCAAGCCCCTTGATCATACCCGTTCCGAAAATACTAGGCATTGGATGATTGCCTCTCTTTGCGCATAAACATAGCCCACAGGATGATTATTATTACCGAAATAATGATATACGCCGGTATGCTAATCCATAACGCCAAATCAGGGAAGAACACGGTTTGCAGGCTGACGATAAACAAATTGAACATGGACAGCGGCAGCAACCCTTTCCACGCAAGTCTCATGGATTGGTCAATGCGCAGGCGCGGCAGTGTGCCGCGAAGCCATAGGATGAACATGAAGACGGCAAACATCTTGATGGTGAACCACAGAATGCCAGGCAGTATTGGGCCGCGCCATGCGCCGAGGAAGAACGCGGTAATCAGTGCTGAGCCTACCACAGCCTCGCTGTATTCGGTCAGATAGAGTAAGGCGAATTTCATGCCGGAATACTCGGTATTAAAACCGCAAGTTAGCTCCGAGTCGGCCTCTACCAGATCAAAAGGCGTGCGATTGATCTCGGCTAGAATGGCTACCATAAAGATTACGAAACCCAATGGTTGGAGCAGTATGAAGGGTATACTCTGAGCCTCAACAATTTTTGATAATGACATTGAGCCGCAGGCTATCACCAGCCCGGCGAGCGCTAGTACCATGGGTATTTCAAAACTGATAAGCTGCGCAATCTCGCGTATCGCGCCTACCAAGGAATATTTGTTGTTACCGGCTATGCCGGATAGAAATATTCCGATGGCTGAGACTGCGCTTATGGCGGCTATGTATAGCACGCCGACGTTGAGATCGGCCAATTGCAGACCGTTCATCAGCGGAATAACGGCCATAATCATAAGCGTCGGCACGAAAGCGATGGCCGGGGCAGCCCAAAACAGCACCTTATCCGCCAGAGTTGGAACAATGTCTTCTTTGGTTAATATTTTAATGGTGTCGGCGAACGCTTGCAGTAGCCCGAAAGGCCCTGCGCGGTTAGGTCCAAGCCTGGATTGGATTCGGGCAATGACACGGCGCTCCATCCAGATGAACATAATGACACTGGACATAACGAAGGCGATGAGTATCACTGCTATGATGATTAATCGTAGCCAGAAATTACCCGGCCAGTCAGGTGAGATGCTCCAGTCCATTAGCGGTCTACCTCTCCCATGGAAATATCAATACTGCCGAAAATGATGATGGCGTCGGCTAACTTTTGCCCGATAAGCAGATTCCGCAGCACGGTTAAGTTTATGAGCGCCGGAGCGCGGAAGTGGCAGCGGTATGGTTTTTCTGTGCCGTCTGACACAAGATAGCACCCAAGCGTGCCGCGAGGAGCTTCGATTTGAGTGTAAACCTCGCCTTTTGCCGGCCGCAGGCGCAAAGGAACGGGCAGTTTTTCCTTGCCTGCCGGCATTTGTTCTACCGCTTGATGTATGATGCGCAGGCTCTGGCGCATTTCTTCCATTCTGACGCGGTAGCGGTCGTAACAGTCGCCGTTTTGGCCTATCGGGATGTCGAACTCAAACTTATCATAAACGGAATAAGCGGCGTCTTTGCGCAAATCCCATTTAACACCGGAACCGCGCAGCATAGGACCTGAAGCCGATGCGTTGATTGCCATCTCAGATGACATAACACCAATACCCTTGGTGCGCGATAGCAGTATTTCATTGCCGGTTAGCATACTATCATATTCATCAAGGAATCCGGGCATTACTTTCAAAAAGCGCGCTAGCGCAGGCAGAAACTCGGTAGGAATATCCATACTCACACCGCCGAAGCGCATGTAATTGTAAAGCAATCTTTGCCCGGAGACCATCTCAAGCAGGTCAATGATTTTTTCACGCTCGCGGAACATATACATGAAAGCGGTATAGAAGATGCCCATGTCATTCATCAGTGAGCCGACTGCTAATAGATGGCTTGCGATGCGCTGAAGCTCTCCCATGATGACGCGCAAATATTCGGCGCGCTGCGGCACCACTATGCCGCCCAGCTGCTCTACAGCCATAACATACGGCCAATTGTTGTTGATTGCGGAAACGTAGTCTAACCTGTCAGTGAGAGGGATGTTTTGCTTGTAGGTATACTTCTCGCATAGTTTCTCAAGCCCGCGGTGCAAATACCCAAAAACCGGCTCTACGTCCTGAATAATTTCGCCGTCCAACGTTACGCGCATGCGGAACACGCCGTGCGTCGACGGATGAAGAGGCCCAATGTTCAATATAAAAGGTTCAGTTGGCAGTGCCATATACTTTGCCTTTGAAATCTTTGCGTAGAGGATATCCCTCAAAATCGTCCCACAGCACGATACGTTTGAGATTAGGATGACCGCTAAACTCAATACCGAATAGGTCGTAAATCTCACGCTCTTGCAGGCTTGCGCCTAACCACAGGTTTGCAAGTGACGGCACAGAGGGATTTTCTCTGGAGCATATGACTTTGAATGTCGCTAGGACATTGTGGCTTAGCGATTGCAGGCGGTAAATCAACTCAAAACGATCCGGATAGTCCGCTGCGGTCACCATGTCGAAATAATTAAAATCCAACATGTTCTTTATGTATTCCGCAGCCTTAGCAACGAGGTTTGGCGGCACTTCAAGGCAGTCAGTGCTCGCCGTGAAACCCTCGCCGAATTGCTCCTGCAAACGCACTGCTAAGTCTTTATAATCAATAGTAGTGGTCATAGCTATCTAGGTTTGCTGATGCTTTCCTTCTCAATTTTATGGCGCAGTGTTTCGATACCGGCAAGTAGTGTTTCAGGGCGCGGCGGGCAGCCCGGAATGTAAACATCCACAGGCACTATACGATTGTAACCCGGAACTACTGAATACGAATCACAGAAAATTCCGCCTGAGATGGCACAGGCGCCCATGGCGATGACCCATTTTGGTTCTGCCATTTGGTCGTAGAGGCGTTTGATTTGAGGAGCCATTTTCCACGTGAGTGTTCCGGCACATACCAACAAATCAGCTTGACGAGGTGACGCGCGGAGTACTTCCATGCCAAAACGGGCGATATCGAAACGCGCTGAAGAAGCTCCAATGAATTCAAAAGTGCAACATGCAGTGAAAGCTGTCACGGGCCACAAAGATGTTTTGCGCGCCCAGTTGAGAGCGGCGTCCACCGTGGTAAATAACATATTGCGTTTAATCTGTTCATCCAGCCAGCCGTCAGGGTCAGGAATGGGATGCTGGGATGCGGCGCGCAGAGCCTCAATTCCGGCGCTTTCGCGGCTTTCAATCTCAGCAGATAATATGCGATCTATTTCCATTGCAGTGCGCCTTTACGCCATGCGTAGATGTAAGACACGAGTAGGATAGCTATAAAAATTGCTCCGCCAATGAAAAAGCGCCAGTCCATTTCACGCAAATTAATTGCCCACGGCAGAATGAATACCAGCATCATATCAAGCGCCACTGCAACTAAAGCGAATAGATAGTAGCGCGAATTAAACTGAACCCAACTGCGCCCGGTTGTTTCCAATCCGCACTCGACAGTGGAGGATTTTACAGGCGAGGGCTTATGCGGAATTATTCTGAATTTGCGCAAAAATAGAGGCAAAGTCAGCATGAACACAGCAAAAGCTATGCTCATTAATAGAAAGAGGGCAATATAGCCGTAATCTTGCAACAGTATTGCTCCCAAGGTTCAATTTCTGAAAATAAGTCTGAAGTATAGCCTATGCTTTAACGAAAATCAAATGTCTTTTTGGGATATATCCGGCGTGCGGCTACAAGCGACTTCAGTTTATCCGTGTCATACGGTTGTTTTCATCTGCTGTTATTACTAGCTTTGGAACGGGCACATTTTCGGATGCAAGTTCACTTTCTACTGTTGACAACCTTGATTGCAGATATTAGACTGCGCTCAAGTGACTTAAATGTGATTATGCAAGCATGAAATTGGCTGTTATTGGATTGGGACAGTGCGGAGGGCAGATTGCGGATGAATTTGCTCGTATGCAGATGCGTTCTCGCGGATTACGCGGAATAGACGTAATCACGGGAGTGATGGCTGTCGATTCTGATACTGCCGGTTTGTCCGGCCTGTCTAGCATTAAGACTGATGCGGCGCATCGGTTGCTTATTGGCTCTGCTCAGACGCGCGGCAGCGGTACGTCTCGTACAAATGAGTTTGGGGCAGAGCTTATGCATTATGAAGAACTTAGCATTCTTATTGCCGTCAGACGCAATTTATATTTGAATGATGCCGATGCTGTGCTGGTAGTAGCCGGTGCCGCCGGCGGTACCGGCTCAGGCGGGTTGTCTGTCTTGGTACGCGCCATAAAAGAACATATCATTGACAAGCCGGTATATGCCTTGGTGGTATTGCCTTTTGATTATGAAGAAAACAGCGGAATAAACGCTATATTCAATACATCCGCTTGCATTAAATCTATTGTGGCGGTGGCCGACGCTGTCATAATGGCCGATAATCAGTGTTTTGCCGGGGCGGCAGAATCACTGCGTGAAAGCCTGCGGAAAATAAATCGGGTTGTTGCCGCGCCATTCTTTAACCTGTTATGCGCCAGTGAAGGAAAGAAGACATACAGTTTCTTTCCGCTGTCTGCCGCTGATGTTATGTTTGCACTGGATGGCGTCACTGTTATTAGCTGCGGCAAAACTGTCGTATCAGCGTCCGCTATTAAGAATAAAACAGGAGCATTTAAAAGGTGCGATTTACGTGCCGAAAATGGCATATATGCTATGGATACTGCATTGTATGAAGCTCCCTTTGCATGCAAGCCGTCAGATGCGCATAAAGCTCTTTTTCTAATGTCTGCGGAATCTAAAGAACTTAGCGTTGATTTAATGCAGGCGCTGGAAGATCATATGATGCGTTTGGCTCCTAACGCACAGATACGTGGACGCGATTATGCTTGTGAAAAGAACCGGATTGAAATGACCGTTATTTTATCTAATTTAAAACCGCAGAAGCGCATGAGCTATTATCATGACAGGGCGCTTCGCATAGCCAATGAACATGAAAAGCGGCGGGAGGACAGGCCTGATCATGCTATGCTCACAGAAGAATTTGGCAAAGATATTCCCACTCTCTTGTAAAGGGCTGCTTTTTGAAATGAGCGATATCCGCGATGCCGCTAAATCTGCTTAACCTGACGGTAGCAGAGACAGCGTCCTTTTTGCAAACGCTGGGCGCATCCCCGTCTGCGTATTCTCGTGTGTTTAAGGCTATCTATCGCGATTGCGTTTCTTCTTTTGATGAGATGCCGGCACTGCCGGCATCTTTAAGGCATATATTGTCTCAGGAAGCAGTAATTGAAATACCTCAACCGTTGGATGAGCAAGTTTCGGCTGACGCACAGACGCGCAAAATTCTCTTTATGCTTGCCGACGGTAATACTATTGAAACAACGCTGATGTTATCTCGTACCAGCGCAGGGAAGAAGCATTGCGCGGTGTGTCTTTCCAGTCAGGTTGGATGCGCTATAGGTTGCCCATTTTGTGCCACAGGCCGGCAGGGTTTTACGCGCAATCTTACTGTCGGTGAAATCATTGGACAAGTATTATTTTTCCTGCGCCGTTTCTGCGCAACGAATGAGACGGATAAGCTGACGAATTTGGTATTCATGGGTATGGGAGAGCCGCTGGCGAACTACAACGCGGTGATGACCGCGATCAGGCAAATCATTGAAC
>WRDV01000013.1 GCA_009779655.1 Dehalococcoidia bacterium | reverse complement strand
GCGCAATGTTCAGGGAAGAGTGACAGTTCGCCATCGCGGCGCGGGCGTTAAGCGCATGTTGCGCGTGGTGGATTTCAAACGTGATAAAGACGGCGTTCCGGGTCGTATTGCAGCCATTGAATATGATCCCGGGCGTTCTGCCAATCTTGCGCTGGTATACTATTATGATGGCGACAAGCGCTATATTGTTGCGCCGGATGGCATTGGCGTTAATGATGTGATTAAGACGGCGCCTGACGCTGAGATTAAAACGGGCAATACAATGCCTTTAAAGAATATGCCTACCGGCACCTTAGTACATAATATTGAAACTGAGGTTGGTCGCGGGGGCAAGTTAGTACGCAGCGCAGGCACGGTAGCGCAGCTTATGGCTAAGGAAGGCGATTATGTGTTGTTGCGCTTGCCGTCAGGCGAGATGCGCCGTGTGCGCGCTGAATGCAATGCTACGGTTGGGCAGGTTGGCAATGTAGAGCATGCCAATGTCAAACTGGGCAAGGCAGGACGCAGACGTCTCAAAGGCTGGCGCCCGGCAGTGCGCGGTACCGTTATGGCGCCCAGCGACCATCCGCATGGCGGCGGCGAAGGCCGTTCTCCTATCGGCATGCCAGGGCCTAAAACGCCTTGGGGTAAGCCGGCGCTTGGCTACAAAACGCGCAAGCCGAAGCATTCGGATAAATTAATCGTAAAGCGGCGAGGTAAATAAATGTCAAGGTCAATTAAAAAGGGACCGGCTATAGACGCCAATTTGATGAAGAAAGTGGATGACGTCAATCGTTCAGGTAAGAAGGTTATTATCAAGACTTGGGCGCGTTGGTCGACTATTCTGCCTGAAATGGTCGGCTTGAATGTAGGCGTTTATGACGGCAGACGCCATGTGCCGATTTTTATAACTGAGAATATGGTAGGTCACAAGCTGGGTGAATTTGCCGCTACTCGTACTTTTCGTGGACACGCTGCTAAATCAGAGAAAACGACACAGGTGCGGTAAGGAATAAGTCATGGAAGTTAAATCAACAGCTAAAAATACAGGGATTTCCTCGCGCAAAGTGCGTTTGTTGCTTGATATGGTGCGCGGCAAGCAGGTAGAGGAAGCGCTTACCATGCTGAAGTTCTCTGCCTCGCCATCTGCTAAGGTGGTGGCAAAGGTTGTTAAGACGGCGGCGGCGGATGCCGAGAATAATCATCGCTTGATGCCGTCGGATTTGAAAATAGTTAAGATTTATGCCGATGATGCGCCCGCGCTGAAGCGTTTTATGCCTAGGGCTCGCGGTCGCGCTGATCGCGTTATGAAACGTTCCAGCCATATTACTGTTATTGTGGCGGAGCAGGAGGATTAATGGGACGTAAAGTTCATCCTATGGGGTTTCGTATTGGAGTCATCCGTGACTGGCAGTCACGGTGGTATGACGACAAGCACTATGCTGAGTTTATTTTGGAAGATATCAGACTGCGTAAAGCTGTACAGACCAAATACGGCGATGCCGGTATTGCTCAAATAGACATTGAGCGTCAGGCAAATAAGGTGTCGGTAACGGTGCATACTTCGCGTCCGGGCATTGTTATTGGTCGCGGCGGTCAGCGCGTTGAGGAAATGCGTCAATATCTGGAGAATGTGCTTGGCGGCAAAAAAATGCAACTGGATATCCGCGAAATCCGCCAGCCGGAACTGGACGCTTATTTGGTTGCCCGTTCTGTAGCTGAGCAGATGGAGCGCCGTGTGGCTTATCGCCGCGCTATGAAGCAGGCCATATTCCGCACTATGCAGGCCGGCGCTAAGGGTATGAAAATTCTGTGCTCCGGTCGTTTAGGCGGCGTGGAAATTGCGCGTCGTCAGTTAATGCATCAGGGACGCGTGCCGCTACAGACGCTGAGAGCCGATGTGGATTACGGCTTTACCGAGGCTCATACCACCCTTGGGCGTATTGGTGTTAAGGTATGGATTTACCGCGGTGACATATTCCCCGCAGTTGAGCCGGCGGATGAGGCGGCAAAGACCGAGCGTATTGCCGGTGCAGCGAGCGGTGCTACTATGGCTGCGGCAGTTTCTAATATGACGGAGGCGCCGGTTAAGGATGCTAGCACTGACGCTGCAGCAGAGGTTAAGAAGCTGCGTGCTCGCAAAAAGGCCGATGGCGCGACAGAGGCTAAGGCCGCTGAGAAATCCAAGATCGAGGATACCGCTGATAAAAAGGTGGCCAAACCTCGCGCCAAGAAAGTTGATGTTGCTCCGGCTAAAATAAAAGAAGCAGCTGAAGAGAAATCGACAAAGACTAAAGCTGCTAAACCCAAAGCAGAGATGGTAGTTAAGGAAACTAAGACCAAAGGAAAGAAAGAATAACAGAGTTTTAACTCTGCGGTGTTAGAGGAAACCAGATGTTACAACCGAAACGTGTTAAATTTAGAAAGACGCACAAGGGACGCCGTTCCGGTACGGCTCACTCCGGTGCGACATTGGCTTTCGGCGAGTATGCTTTGCAGGCTACTGATGCGGCTTGGATGACCGCGCGTCAGATTGAGTCAGCGCGCCGCGCTATTGTGCGCAGTGTACGCCGTGGTGGAAAGGTGTGGATTCGCATATTCCCTGACAAGCCGGTCACATCAAAACCGGCGGAAACTCGTATGGGAGGCGGCAAGGGCGCCCCTGACCATTGGGTGGCTGTAATCAAGCCCGGCAGAATTTTATTTGAGCTTGGCGGCGTGGATTACGATATCGCTAAAGAGGCTATGCGTTTGGCGTCTTATAAGTTGCCGTTTGATACGCGTTTCATTGCCCGCGAGGTGGTCGGCGGCGGCAAGGGAAAGGAGCTTGGCACAAGTGAAGATTGAGGAAGTACGCGTCCTCGGCGACGAGGAGATGAAAAAGAAGCTGAATGAAGCGCATCGTCGCACGCTGGATTTGCGTTTTAAGGCTGCTACCAAGCAGATTAAGAATCATCGTGAGATTCCGCAGACCAAGCGCGACATTGCTCGCATGAAAACAATCCAGCGCGAACGCGAGTTGGGTATAAGGTAGGATTAATTCTATGGCGAATGTAAAAAGTATGGTAGGCTTGGTGGTCAGCACTAAAATGAATAAAACAGTCGTTGTTGCCGTTGAGAAGCAAAAGCAGCACTCGCTGTATCATAAAACCTATCGCATAATGGTTAAATATTTGGCGCATGACGAGAGGGAAGAGTGCAAGCTGGACGATAAGGTTCGCATAGTGGAAACTCGTCCTTTGTCCAAACTGAAACGCTGGCGTGTGGCCGAAATTCTGAGCCGAGGGGATGTACCCGAGGTTAAACCTGAGGAAGTAATCTAAAGAGGTAGTACCGTGATTAAAGAGTATACCAGATTAAGAGTGGCGGATAATACCGGAGCTCGCCAGGTGATGTGTATCAACATCCCGGGCGGTACCGGACGCAAGGACGCTCATGTTGGTGACGTTATAGTATGTGCAGTCAAGAAGGCTACGCCTGATGCTGTGGTGAAGAAGGGCGAGGTGGTGCATGCGGTCATAGTGCGTGTCGTTCAGCCATATCGCCGCCATGACGGCTCGTATATTCGCTTTGATGATAACGCTGCGGTTATTCTTACAGACAAGAATAATCCCAAAGGCACACGCATCTTTGGCCCTGTGGCTCGTGAGCTCAGGGAGAAGAATTTTACAAAGATACTATCGTTGGCTCCTGAAGTATTATAGGTTGGTTATATTATGAATATTAAAAAGAATGACACCGTGCTGGTAATCGCCGGCAAAGACAAGGGCAAGAAGGGTAAAATTCGCTACGCTTTCCCGCGCGAGGATAGGGTTCAGGTGGATGGAGTGAACTTCATCAAGAAGCATTCCCGCCCGCGCGGTAATGTTAAACAAGCGGGCATTATTGAACGTGAAGCGCCGCTACATGTTTCCAATGTGATGTTGCTGTGCCCTAAGTGCAGCAAACCAACACGTGTTGGTATCAGCGTGCTTGACAACGGCAAGCACGCGCGTTGCTGCAAAGTGTGTAAAGAGGTGTTGGACTAAAATGACAAGACTGCAGGATAAATATCGTAGGGACGTGGTGCCGGCTCTTATGGAGCAGAACGGTTACGCCAATGTGATGCAGGTGCCGCGCGTTGAGAAAATTGTGCTTAACATAGGTGCCGGCGAGGCTATTACCAATTCCAAAGCTATTGAGGCAGCTCAGGCGGATATGGCTGCTATTTCAGGGCAGCGGCCTATTGTGCGCCGTTCTACCAAATCTATTTCAGCGTTCAAATTACGTGTTGGCATGCCTATTGGTGTTAAAGTGACGCTGCGCGGCGAGCGGATGTATCAGTTTTTGGATAAACTTATTGCTATTGTGCTCCCGCGCATCCGAGAGTTTTCCGGCGTGCCTGACTCTTGGGATGGGCGCGGTAACTATACGCTTGGGATCAAGGAGCAGACGGTGTTTCCTGAGATTGAATTTGATAAAGTGGATAAGTTGCGCGGTTTAGAGATTACTATGGTGACTAGTGCGAAGACGGATAAAGAAGGACATCAGCTTCTGGAGTTGCTGGGTATGCCTTTCGTCAAGAACTAAAGAACGAGGATAATATGGCAAAAGTATCAGAAATTGTAAAAGCAAAACGCCCGACCAAATACCGTGTGCAGCAGCATAATCGCTGCCACCTGTGCGGGCGTTCGCGGGGTTATATCCGCTTATTTGGTTTGTGCCGCATCTGCTTCCGTAAAATGTCTACCTCGGGGCAGATTCCCGGTGTGCGCAAATCCAGCTGGTAACCCATAGATACGGAGGGAGAAGCGGATGTCAGTAAGTGATCCTATCGCAGATATGTTGACCAGAATTCGCAATGGGGCTATGGCGCGTCATGACAGCGTGATTGTACCGGCTTCAAAGATGAAGGTAAGCATTGCAAAAATCTTAAAGCAGGAAGGCTATATCGGCGCTTATGAGGTTGTGGAAAATGGTATCAAGCGCGATATTAAGATTACGTTGAAATATCAGGAGCGCAACAAGCCTATGATTATGGGGCTCAAGCGTATGAGCAAACCCGGGCTGCGTTTGTATGTGCAGCACAATGAAATACCGCGAGTGTTTGGCGGCATGGGTATCGCAATATTATCGACGTCGCGCGGTGTAGTTCCCAGCTATAAAGCATGGAAGCAAGGCCTTGGCGGCGAGCTTTTGTGCTATGTTTGGTAAATCGAATTAGAGGTCTGAATATGTCCAGAATTGGTCGTATGCCTATCACAGTGCCACAGGGGGTGGAAGTCAAAATTGAGGGAAATGCGGTTCGCATCAAAGGCCCTAGAGGCGAGCTTTCGCGCGTTGTCAGTTCGGAAATGAAGCTGACATTGCAGGACGGCAGTTTGTCGGTTGAGCGCCCGTCCGATGCCAAACTGCATCGCGAGGTACATGGTTTGACGCGCAGTCTCTTAGCTAATATGGTCGAGGGTGTCAATAACGGGTATGAGAAGAGCCTTGAAGTTGTAGGCGTGGGTTTTCGTGCCGATAAGGAAGGGGTTAACGTTAATCTGCGCGTTGGTTTCACTCATACTGTTTGTATCAAACCGCGTCCTGGCATTACGCTTGACGTGGATGCTAAAAATGTCAATATTAAGGTGTCAGGTATAGATAAAGAGGCCGTTGGCCAAATGGCTGCTGAAATTCGCCGCATTCGTCCGCCCGATGCTTATAAAGGCAAAGGTATTCGCTATGCCGGCGAGGTTATTAAGCTCAAGCCTGGTAAGGCCGGCAAGGCTGTTGGAGGTAAAGCAAAATAATGGCCAAGCTTAGTACTAGGAAGGCTCGACAGACGCGGCATGCCCGTATCCGCGCTACGCTTAAGGGTACGGCTGAGCGCCCGCGCATGTGTGTTTTCCGTAGCTTACAGCACATTTACGTTCAGGTGATTGATGATGATCAGGGGCATACGCTGACATCGGCTTCAACTCTGGAGCCTGAAATCGCCAAGAGAATTGACGGTAAGAACAAAGCCGAACAAGCGGATATTGTCGGTGCTATGGTTGCTGAGAGAGCGCTCAGCGCCGGTGTAAAATGTGTAGTATTTGACCGCGGCGGATATAAGTATCATGGCCGCGTGAAGAGTCTGGCTGAAGCGGCGCGCAAAGCCGGGCTGGAATTCTAGAAGGAGGGAGCGATGTCTAAAGAAAAAGTAACTATAAGCAAGATTGATGCGACCGAGTTGGCGCTTAACGATAAGCTGATTTATATTAGACGCGTTTCCAAGGTGCTTAAAGGCGGCAAGCGTCTCAGTTTCGCGGCATTAGTGGTGAGCGGCGACGGAGCGGGGCACGTCGGGATTGGCGTTGGTAAGTCAAACGAAGTTCCCGAGGCGATTAATAAGGCCAATGCCATGGCGCATAAGCATCTGATTAAAGTGCATATGACTGGCGGAACTATCCCATACGAGGTAAATGCCAGATTCGGCGCAACCAATATTCTGCTTAAGCCGGCAGCTCCCGGTACCGGTATCATTGCCGGCGGCAGCGTGCGTGCTGTGGTAGAAGCTGTTGGCATCAAAGATATCTTGACTAAGTCTCTTGGCAGTTCCAATAAGACTAATGTTGCTAAGGCTGTTATGCTGGCGCTGGCAAGTTTAAAAGATCCAAAGGTTGAGTTAGCCAAACGTAATAGCGCGGAAAAACCGCAGGAGGCGACCAGCGGTGGCTAGACTTAAAGTAACTTGGGTTAAAAGCGATATCGGGTATCCCGAAGATCAGAAGCTCACTATCAAATCATTGGGTCTTAGGCGTCTTAATCATAGCGTGGTTAAGGCGGATTCTATTGCTATGCGCGGCATGATCGTTAAGGTAAGGCATCTGGTCAAGGTGGAGGAGGTGTCTTAATGAAAGAACATGAATTAGCGCCCGCTGACGGAGCTCGCAAATCTCGCAAGCGCGTCGGCCGCGGAACAGGTTCGGGGCATGGTACTTACTCCGGTCGCGGCTGCAAAGGAAACAAGTCGCGCGCCGGGTTTGGTGTTAGACCCGGTTTTGAGGGCGGACAACTTCCTATTATCAAGCGTTTGCCTGAGCGGCGCGGTTTTACCAATATCTTCAAAAAGAACATTAACGTTATTAATGTGTCTGCGCTCAATTGCTTTGATGCTGGCGCGTCCGTTACTCCCGATGCGTTGCTGGCTGAAGGCTTGATTAAGACTACTGCGTTGCCGGTAAAGATTCTTGCTGGCGGCGAGATTAAAAAGGCTCTCAAAATAAAGGTTGGCAGCTACTCGGCAGCAGCCAAGGATAAAATTGAGGCTGCCGGCGGTACTGCGGAGGAGGTTGCCTAATGGCGCAAAAAGCGTCGTCCAGGCCTCGCCTTATTCAGGCGGTGATAGATGCCTTTAGCCTGCCGGATCTGCGGCGGAAACTGCTCATTACTTTTGGTATTTTGGTGGCGTTCCGCATAATAGCGCATGTGCCGGTACCCGGCGCGGATTCAGCTGCCATTAAGGATATTCTGGACGGTAATCCGCTGCTTGGTATGCTAAATCTTTTTGGCGGCGGCGCTCTCAGGAACTTTAGCGTGGCGGCTATGGGTGTTTATCCCTATATTACTGCGAGCATTATTATCACTCTGATGACGCCCGTTATACCGGCCTTGCAGCGCTTAGCGGAAGAGGGAGAAAGCGGGCGCAACCGCATTAGTAATATTACTCATTGGCTTATGATTCCGCTTGCCGGCATGTCCGGTTATGCGCAGGTGGCTTTGTTGCGCGGGCAAGGAGCACTGGCGAGCACGGACGCTCTTGCTACAGTTGCTATTGTGTTATCCTTAATTGCAGGTTCTATGTTGCTTGTGTGGCTGGGTAATCAGATTACCCAATATGGCATTGGCAATGGTATCTCGATTATTATCTTTGCTGGTATTATGGCTCAGCTGCCTCAGCAAATCGGCGAGGGTTTCCTTACTCAGCAGCAGGGTCAAACGTTAGGATTGATACTGCTGCTTGCGATTACGCTGGCGACAACTTACTTGGTGGTGATATTCACAGAAGCTCATCGTCGTATACCGGTTCAATATGCCAAGAGCGTCTATCGCGGCGGACGTATGTACCGCCAGAGCGGTTCTAGTTATATTCCCATGCGTGTTAATACAGCTGGTATGATCCCGCTGATTTTCGCCATGGCTGTGGTTACATTCCCGGGCATTATCGCAACATGGGCCGGTGGTACGCCAGGCGGCGATAGTTTTACCAGTCATATTGTGAATATATTCAGCCCTAATGCATCAATGCCGGTAGGGTTGATTTATTGGGCGCTGTATTTCTTATTGGTTGTGGGTTTTGCTTTTTTCTATACCACGGTGATGTTCCAGCAGCAGGATCTTCCCGGCGTATTGCAGCGCCAGGGCGGTTTTGTGCCCGGTATTCGTCCGGGTAAGCAAACTGCCGCTTATTTGAACAGTGTCATTATGCACATCACATGGGCCGGTGCTTTGTTCTTGGCATTTGTTGCCATAATGCCGTTTATCGCACTCAGCGTGACAAATGTCACTATGCTGCAGATTTCCGGTGCCAGTATGCTTATTGTGGTGGGTGTGGTTCTTGATACCATGAAACAGATGGAAGCTCAGTTGGCTATGCGCCGCTATGAGGGCTTCATTAAGTAGAGAATGTCGTTGGCAAAGACTGACTTTAAGATAGTTGTGTTTTTGGGCGCGCCCGGTGCCGGCAAGGGCACACAAGCGGCCGGGGTGGCGCAGGAAATGCATATGACACATCTTTCGTCCGGTGATTTGTTTCGTCAAGCGGTGGAACGCGGTGATGAGCTTGGGATGAAGGTTAAGTCATTTATGGAGCGCGGCGCGCTGGTGCCGGATGAGATTACTATCCAGATGGTGCTTGAGCGGCTGGAGCAGAGGGGTGAGCAAAGAGGGATAATCCTAGACGGATTTCCGCGTAATTTGGCGCAGGCTGAGAGCTTGGACAAGGCTTTATCAGCCGGACCTTATGAGAACGTGGATGTTGCGGTTTATATCAGTGTAGAGCAGCCTGAGCTAATAAAAAGGCTGTCCAGTCGCTGGTTGTGCCGGCAGTGCCAGACTCCCTATAACTATGACGGGAGTAAAGGCGCTGTATCCGCTTGCGCTAAGTGCGGCGGCGAGTTGTATCAGCGGCCTGACGACGCTATGGAAACAGTGCTGAAGCGTTTGGAAGTCTATTTTAGGGATACGGTTCCTGTAATAGAATACTACAAGCAGCGCGGCACTTTGGCTGAAGTCGATGGCGGGGGTGATGTTGAGGATATCACCGCGCGTATTGTGAAAGCCATAGGCGACAGTAAGTAGTTATGTCTATTGGTATTAAAAATGAGCGCGAGTTAGAAGCGATGCGCAATGCGGGGCGTATGGTGGCGCGAGTTCTGAGTGTTTTGAAGGGCAGTATGCGCGCCGGCATGAAAACGTCTGAACTGGATGAGATTGCTGAGAGAGAGATTCGCGCTATGGGGGGCAGGCCGTCGTTTAAGGGGTACCGTGGTTATCCCGCCAGTCTGTGCGTTTCGGTTAACGATGAGATTGTGCATGGCATACCGGGTAAGCGTGTTATTGAAGACGGAGACGTGGTGTCGCTTGATTTCGGCGCAATAGCGGAGGGCTTCCAGGGTGATGCCGCAATAACTGTGATTGTGGGCGACGCCGGTTTGCGAGCGGGTTGTTTGCTTGATGCTGCTCGCGAGTCGCTTAATGCCGGAATATCGGCTGCGCGCGCGGGGGGCAGGCTTGGTGATATCTCATCTGCCATTCAGTGCTGTGCGGAGTCGCGCGGGTTTAATGTGATAAGAGAGTATACCGGGCATGGAATTGGGCGCGCCATGCATGAAGATCCGTTGGTGCCGAATTTTGGCGAATGCGGCACCGGCCCTGAATTAAAGAAAGGAATGACATTGGCTATTGAGCCGATGTTGGCTGTCGGAGGCTGGCGAACTAAGGTAGGAGATGATAATTGGGTTGTTTCGACAGCCGATGGCAGCTTGGCTGCTCATTTTGAGCATACCGTGGTTGTCACCGACGGAGAACCTGAAATTCTGACCAAGGGATAATATGACAAAAAAGGAAGCTATTGAGGTAGAGGGGACAGTTGTAGAGGCGTTGCCAAACGCTACTTTTCAAGTGAAACTGTCAAATGGACATACTGTCCTTGCGCATATCTCGGGTAAAATTAGAGTACATTACATTAGGGTGTTGCCGGGGGATAAGGTGTTAGTAGAGCTTTCGCCTTATGATTTGACACGCGGGCGTATTACTTATCGCTTTAAATAAGTACACAGAAGTGTTTGGGAAGGTACGACATGAAAGTAAGGGCATCAGTCAAGGTACAATGTGAAAAATGCAAGATTATTAAGCGCAAAGGCGTAGTGCGCAATATCTGCGCTAACCCTAAACATAAGCAGCGTCAGGGTTAGGTTGGTATAGAGGAGGATATTAGAATATGGCACGTATAGCCGGTGTGGATTTGCCAAGAGACAAACAGGCGTGGGTTTCATTGCAATACCTATATGGCGTAGGACGGACGCGCGCTTTTCAGATTCTGGAAGCGACTAATGTTAAGCCGGAATCCAAACTTGATGAATTGTCAGAGGCCGAGTTAAATCGTATTCGCGAGTTTATTGACCGCGAGTATCGTATTGAGGGCGAGCTACGCAAAGAGATTAGCCTGAATATCAAGCGCTTGATTGATATTGGATCATACCGCGGGTTGCGTCATCGTCGCAGTCTTCCGGTAAGAGGACAGCGCACTCGTACTAACGCTCGCACACGCAAGGGTAAACCGAAAACTGTTGCCGGTCGCGGTCAGAAGCGCGGCGCTAAGAAGTAATAACTAACTAACTGGAGTAACAACTAGGAGTAATACATGGCACAAACAAGCAAGAAACCAACTCGAAAACGAGAAAAGAGGGTCATACCTTCTGGACGGGTCTACATTCAGGCCACTTTTAACAATACTATTGTGACGCTGACCGATCCGCAGGGAAATGTGATATCCTCGTCCAGCGCCGGCGCCTCCGGGTTTAAGGGCTCGCGTAAAAGTACGCCTTATGCCGCTCAGATGGCAGCCGCGACTGCTACTCGCAAGGCCATGGAAGTCGGTCTTAGGCAGGTAGAAGTATTTGTCAAAGGGCCGGGTAGTGGTCGTGAAGCAGCTATCCGCTCACTGCAGGCCTCCGGTTTGCATATTACGAGCATCCGCGATGTAACACCTGTTCCGCATAATGGCTGCCGCCCGCCTAAAAGGAGACGTGTATAGTCTATGGCTAGATATACTGAAGCTAAGTGTCGTTTGTGCCGCCGTAGCGGCGACAAGCTGTTTCTCAAAGGCGACAAGTGCGTTGCCAGATGCGTCTTTGACAAGCGGCCTAAACCTCCCGGTCCGCAGCTTTCGCGCCGCCGCCGTTTGTCTGACCGCGGTATGCAGCTGCGCGAGAAGCAAAAAGTACGTTATAGCTATGGCGTGCTTGAGCGCCAGTTCCGCCGTTTCTTTGCTGAAGCTGAGCGCCAGAGCGGCATTACCGGTGATAATTTGTTAGTATTACTTGAGAAAAGATTGGACAACGTTGTTTACCGTCTTGGCTTTGCCGATTCACGCGCGCAAGCTCGCCAGCTGGTACAGCATGGGCATTTCATGGTAAATGGCAAAAACACGGATATCCCTTCTTATCTTGTGAAGGAAGGCGATGTTATTGGCTGGCAAGAGGTCAGCAAAAAGAGCAATTACTTCAAGCTCGCTGCGGATGGCATTAGCAGTAAAGTGGTTGCTATGTGGCTCAGCCTAGATAGAACGTCTATGGTTGGGCGAGTAATCAGCGTGCCGGTTCCCGGCGATATTGGGACTAAGTTTGATATGGCTTCAGTGGTTGAGTATTACTCCCGCTAGAAATTAAGGAGGCTATGTTGGTGAGCCTATCTATACCAAAAATTGAAAACGTAGAAAATAGCGATAAATACGGTCGTTTTGTTATTAGTCCATTGGAAAAGGGCTTTGGTACAACGCTTGGCAATGCCATGCGTCGTGTGCTTTTGCGTTATCTTCCAGGTGCCGCTGTCACGCGTGTGCGCATTGACGGCATTCAGCACGAATTCTCGCCTATTCCTAACGTTAAGGAAGACGTGCTGGATTTCTTGTTGAATATCAAGTCGCTTAGAATGAAGGCGCTTTCTGGCAAGCCGGGTAAGCTGTATATTGGGAAAGAGGGCGAGGGTGAATTGCGCGCCTCTGATATTATGCCGTCTGTGGATTTTGAGATTGTCAATCCTGATTTATATCTGGCGACCTTAAGCGGAAAAGCAGCGTCTCTGGCGGTTGAGTTGGATGTGGATTTGGGTATGGGGTACCAGACTGCTGGCGGCGGCGCGAATATGCCCATAGGAACTATTATGGTGGATTCCATATTTACTCCTGTGCGTAAGGTAAACTTTACAACAGAGCCGTTACATCTTGGCCGCGAAACGAGTCAGGAGAGGCTGACAATTGAGATATGGACTGACGGTACGATGTCGCCTGCTCGGGCAATTAGTCGCGGGGCAGCCATCTTGGTGGAGCATCTTAAGCCGGTTGTGGATTTCAGCTGCGCATCTGATCTCGCAGAGAAGAAATCTATGAGGGCTTTTATTCCTGAAGATATATACAATATGCCGGTTGAGCAGTTAGACCTTTCTGTACGCGCTATGAATTGTCTGCATCGTAGTGGTATTAATACTGTGGGGGAGCTTGCCGGCCTAAACGAGAGAGAGCTTCTGAACTTGCGTAACTTCGGGCAGAAGTCGCGTCTAGAAGTTGAAGAGAAACTAACCGGCTTAGGATTATCTTTCCCAAGAATGAATGAGGCGCCGGCTGAGGAGAACAAGGAAGAGCCCGAGGCGCAAAAGAAATCAGCGCGTAAGAAGAAGCTCGCTTGATAGTGGGTGTCATAAGCGCATAATATCTAGTCAAGGTGAGAATAATATGAGACATAAAGTATCCGGAAGAAAATTTGATAGACCTACAGCACATCGCTTGGCTATGTATCGCAATTTGGTGCAAAGCTTGATGAATAGCGAGAAAATTGTCACTACTGAGGCCAAGGCTAAGGAAGTGCGCGGCATGGCGGAGAAAATGATTACTCTTGGCAAAAGGGGTGATTTGAATGCTCGACGTCGCGCGCTGGCTTTTATCTATGATGAGTCTATCGTAGATAAGGTGTTTGACGATATCGCTAAGCGCTATGCTGAGCGCAACGGGGGATATACTCGCATTACCAAGATGGTTCCGCGTTTAGGAGACGGCGCCCCTATGGCGCAGTTGGAGCTGGTTAAGTAGTTATGGTTTTGTCGCCAGCACTTTCTATTAAGCGGTCGGAGGTTGTTGTGCCGCCTGTTGTTTTGGGTGATACCAAGCTTAAGACGCGTCTTGCGCTGGTGGTTGAGTATGATGGCGAATGCTATGCCGGCTCGCAGTGGCAGCCCGAAGTGCTTACGATTCAGTCTGAAATAGAGAAAGCATTATACAAGTTAACCGGCGAGAGTGCTCGCGTCACGATGGCCGGGCGTACGGATGCCGGTGTACATGCTGCAGGACAAGTGGTGGCTTTTGATACAGAGTCTTCTCTGGAAGAAAGAGCTTTTGTTAGCGGTTTGAACCATTTCTTGCCGCTTGATATCGCGGTTAAGTCGGCGCGACGGATGAGCTTGGCCTTTGATCCGCGGCGGCATGCCAGCAAGCGTGAATATGAGTATTTTATTCTTAATAGCGCAACACGATCACCTTTGTGGAATGGACGCGCTCACCGTATCGCGGGCGAATTGAATATTGATGCTATGAATCATGCTTGCCAACTTTTGATTGGTGAGCATGATTTTGCCTCTTTTACTTCGAATACGGAAGACGAAGAACGTACAACAGTGCGATATATGTATCACGCTTCTGCAAGGCGCGATGGTAGGATGGTTATCGTTCGCATGATGGCCAGTGCTTTTTTACTGCATCAAGTACGCAATACGGTCGGGACACTACTGCGGGTTGGTCAGGGCAAGATGACACTGCAGGAGTTTCAGAGTATAATTAACACTTGCGAATTTGGCTTGGCAGGACCTGCGGTGCCTAGCTATGGCTTGTATTTGAAAAGCGTGTATTATGAGGAAGGCTTCTAATGAAAACCTATACTGTTAAAGCAAAAGAAATTAAGCGCGAATGGCATGTCATTGACGCTACTGATCGGGTGCTGGGCGAGCTCGCAACTGAGACGGCGAAGATACTCATGGGCAAGAATAAAGCTATGTTTACGCGCAACTTGGATACCGGTGACTATGTAGTGGTTGTCAATGCTTCCAAGATAAAGGTGTCCGGCAAGAAGCTGGAACAAAAGATGTACTATAGACATTCAGGCTATCCGGGCGGTTTCCGTAGCGTAGCGCTGGATGAGATGCTGAGCAAAAAGCCCGAGATGGTTATTGAACATGCAGTTAAAGGCATGCTACCCCGGAATAAGCTGGGTGTTGCTATGCTTAAAAAGTTGAAAATCTATGCCGGCGCGGAGCATCCACATAGCAATATTGCAGCCGTTAAGCAGGCTGAGGTGTAAGGGGGGTATACTATAAATGGTAAAGAAGACTTATTCTAGTGGTACCGGCAGACGTAAGACTGCTGTGTCGCAGGTTAAACTGAGCCCTGGCAGCGGCAGTATCACTGTGGACGGACAGAATTATGAAGAGCGTTTTACACGCATTGATCATCGGCAAACAATTATCAAACCGCTTATTGCAACTCAGACGGCGGCCAAGTATGATGTCGTCGTGAAAGTGGAAGGCGGCGGAATTACCGGTCAAGCTGACGCTATTGCGCTTGGTATCTCACGAGCGCTTCTTAAAGAAGACGAAAACCATAAGGCGACTCTGCGCTTAGAGGGATTACTGACTCGAGATCCTCGAGCTAAGGAAAGAAAGAAGGCGGGTCTCAGACGTGCCCGCAAAGCATCGCAGTATACAAAGCGTTAGGATTATCTACACAAAAACAAAGGCCGCCGGAGCTCCGGCGGCCTTTGTTTTTGTGTAGATAGCGCAGGGAATAGGGCGAATGTTCGCCCTATTCCCTGCATTCTCGGCAGCTCATAGCGAGGATGGTAGCTGAATGCCCGGGTCAAAGTAGATCTGCTTCTACTTATCCGGTATCTCACCAAAACGCAGCATACGACCTAGGCGCTCAAAATATTCAAGCCATAGTTTTTCCGATTGAAAAACACCTGCCTGTCATGTTGACAACAAGAAAATTGCTAGTTTCTGCAGTCGGTTGCAGTGGCGCTACTGTGGATAATGACATAGCCATAGTTTTGTACTACAATAGCGTAGGTTGACATTTAAGGAGGAACAGCTATGAAGAACAAAGCAAAAAGGTTCTTATTCCCTCTTCTTGCAACGGCGCTGGTGTTCAGTCAGTTCGCGGCATTGTCGGTGGCAGTAAGCGCGGCGGACCCGTTGAAAATCACCCAGCATCCTACCGCCGCGACCTATACGCGCAACCAAACCGCCACACCTCTCAAGGCAACGTTTAGCTGG
>WRDV01000012.1 GCA_009779655.1 Dehalococcoidia bacterium | reverse complement strand
TATGGTTTTCGAGGTTGCAACAGAGCTTTTTTGCTGTTGTTCCAACTATCGCAGTCGATATTTCATTGGAAAGCCACTTTTTTAGACCATTATTCAACAGGCCCATAATGTTTCTATCTGCTGCAAGTCAGCGGCGGGAATAAATAGTGGAGTAATCTTTGTGCCGGCTAACAGCATGTTAGGATAGCAGGCAGTGCCATTGTGACGCGTGAACAATACCACTTTGTCAAAAGAGTTAATCTCCTGTAGAAACGGGATATTAATATTAAGCACTCCATGGGAAGTAGCAAGTAGATTGATACAACCCTCATCAACTTTTGACAAAGTTACTTCTGATCCGACGAAAGCCGTAGCCAAGCGGTATGCAGCCTCATCTTCATTTACGTCATCATCATTGTCTATTACATAGATATGCTTCTGGCCTAAGCCGGACAAGGCTATAATATCTACGCTCCGAATAATATGACCGCGTGCAAGAGAAAGTTGATCTTCGTGCTTTGGGGTAGTACGCGTGATATTATGCGCTAATACCAGCCCTTCAGCCTGTTCCACGTTGATTTTTTTAGCCATCGCCGCCAGCTTCTTCCGAACTGTTTTTTAATTGTTTCTCGTATTCGACATAGGTGTTAATATTTATAATAATACCCTTATCCTCTACCGGCACTTCCAGTACGTCACCGGAATAAGCGCGCAACAACTCCCGCCCGCCTATATCGCCGCTTAGTCCAAGCAGAGCAGTGCGGTAGCCGATTGATAATACAATAGGGTTACCGCGTTTGCCGGCATAAGTTGGTACAAGAATCCCCTTATCTGTGCACATGGCGGTCGCAATAAGAGTATCATACGTTTGCGTGGTGACAAGAGGTTGATCACCCAGTGCCACCAAGATAAATTTAACATGATTTTCCACAGTTTTAATCCCGGCAGCCAAAGATGTGTTCATGCCGTATGCATAATTAGGATTAAATACGGTTGTCACATTGCGCTGTCCGATAACTTCGTTTATTTCGGCAGCTCTGGAACCCAACACCACAATAACTGTCTGTGCACGCGAAGCTATCAAGTTATCCAAGGTGCGCTGTATTATTAGACGCTTGCCAAAAGGAAGCAACAGCTTATTTTCTCCCATGCGCTCCGATTTTCCGGCGGCTAGCAGAATGGCGGCTACCGCAGGCGTTTTCGATTTACTCACGATACCTCCGTGGTGTAAGTATGTGTCGACCATTACTGGCAACAATTGAATGTATAGTATGTCAGTAAAAGAGTGTCCAGTCAACGACTAAACCCCTCTTTTACTGACAAATGGATAGAGCTTAAGCCTTGACGCCATGTAGCGCCTGCCCTATGCTATTCTGGAGAGAAATCATGAGCGCTAAAATATTTCTGGTGGGTATAGGTCCTGGGCAGGCGGAGCATATAACGCATTGCGCACAGGCAGCCATTGAACGCGCGTCAATAGTTATTGGGCATCCTGATAATTTAGCCCAAATAGCGCATATGGCACGCGGCAAGGAAATAATAACTATCAATCAGAACCCATTGGAGAGATCTCGTGCGGCAGTGGAGAAAGCCCTGAACGGCCAAGATGTTGTTATTGTGTCAAGCGGAGACCCTGGCATATATGCAATTGCGGCTACTTTTTTGGATTATTTGCGCCAACAAAATTTGATGATAGAAACCGAGATAGTGCCGGGATTGGGATTGGCTGTCTATGCTTCGGCACGCCTAGGCGCAGCACTTGGCAGTGATAGCGCCAGTATTAGTCTTTGCGATCAAAACACGCCTTGGACTACTATCTGCCGTCGTTTATCGGCTGCAATATCTGCCGATTTTGTAATGGTTATATATAATCCTTTTGGCAAACTCGGCGCAACTAGGCTGGAAGAAGCTATTGCCTTAATTCAGCAGGAACGCCATCTCAATACTCCTGTGGGAGTATTGAGCCAGGCTAGCACGCCTGATGAGAAACTGCTTCTGACGACACTTGGCGAATTGCCAAAATTGACACTGCCGACTGATACGCTAATTATCATTGGCAACTCACAAAGTTATGTATACGGAAATTATATGATTACTCCGCGGCTCTACAAGGAAAATATAGGTTACTAAAAATACGCTTATATAGAGCTCTTTTGTTATGCAACGAAGTCTATCTAGCAGTCGTAACATGATGGTGAATTACTCTTCGCTCGAAAGATTATTGTTATAGAGATTGATATGCCTAATCGACCAACTTTTCTTACTGATTTAAGCTTAAAAGATGCTGAAGGGCTGATGCGCTCGTTTAATGAGTCTGCTTGGCGTGCTAAGCCGCTACTAGCTTGGGTGTATCAAAAACGAGCAGGATCATTCGATGACATGACTGATTTACCGAAGCTATTGCGTGAAAAACTGTCTGCGGCGGTCACTTTTTCCAGCGTGGCGGAATTGGAAGTGCAGGAGTCGCGTGACGGTACACTAAAGGCATTACTGGAGTTATGGGATGGCCGCAGTATCGAGGCGGCAGCCATACCTTCATTCAAAGGACAATATACGGTTTGTGTTTCGTCGCAGGTAGGCTGTGCTATAGGATGCCCGTTCTGCGCTTCCGGGAAATATGGCTACGAACGCAACTTGGGGATTGCGGAAATATGTGATCAAGTATTGTTTTTTGCCGAGAGATTGGGAGGTGATGCAGCTATCAGCAACATAGTTTTTATGGGGATTGGCGAGCCGCTGGTTAATTATTTGGATGTATTGTTAGCGTCTGAGCGTCTGAATGCTCCATGGGGTTTTGGGCTTGGAGCACGCAATATTACAATTTCTACAGCAGGGTATGTGCCCGGTATTGAGAAGTTGAGTAAGGAGAAGTTGCAGCTGGGGCTTGCGGTATCGTTACATGCCGCTGATAATGCTCTGCGCAACAGATTAGTGCCGCTCAATCGAAAATACTCGCTTGATAAGCTTATCCCGGCTTGTGATGCTTATGTAAAAGCAAGTGGGCGGCGTGTTACGTTTGAATACGCTCTGTTCGCCGGAATAAATGATAGTTTGGAGCAGGCGCGGCAGCTGGCATATTTGCTGAGGGAATTGAATTGCCATATTAATTTGATTGCGGCTAATCCAACTATAGGTTGTGATTGGCAATCGCCAACGTCCGAAATCATAGAAGCCTTTAAGGCGGAGCTTATGCGGCTGAATAAGGCGGTAACATTACGTAAAAGCTTTGGCAGGGATATTAAAGCAGCGTGCGGACAACTCAAAAACAACAGGCGTTAGTGTCAGAATAATGCGATACGACTGAAATCTCGCTGCCGACTCTCTATACAGAGGAGGTTTCAGAGCTAACAAGATAGAGGAACAGACGCTTTATGCAGTTATGTAGCACCAAACATCACGCGACCATTTGGCAGGCGGATTAACCCTTGTGATAACTCAATGTAACGAACCAATAATTCTTCGTCTTTGCCTCCGGCTTGGCGCGCTATCTCCAACAGTTCTTCACAATCGCTAAGCGGTCTTTTCAGTTGGCGCGGTACTCGTTGTTGATATTCCGCAATGTATGGCGTGGCGTCAATTACCCAAATTGGTTTGCGTTTACGCAATTTGATTTTTATAAGATTGCCTTCAGTATAGCGCTCCAATGGCTTGGGCTGTTGCACTACCAAGGCGCCTTGTTTGATATCAAAAGATGTTGTCATGGCTGGGCATGACGGCAGGGCAATTTCGCCAACGGGGAACAGATGATTAGAAGCGGGATAGTACGAGATGACGTAAGGATGAACACGGCAAGCCCAAGCGCGTGCCGGATGCACGCTGCAACGATTCCCAAAAAGGAATATGCAGGCAGGGCGAGGAGATAGGATATTGCGTAGCAGTTGTTTTTGTTGTTCCGGTGTGAAAGAATCACGCACGTATTCAAGTTGCAAAAACCATTCTTCGGTGCTGAAAGGGTTGCCATGGCTTTGCATCGCGAGGTAAGTTTTATGCGAGCAGCAGTAACCATCGCTGCATAGATTACAAATATTCCAGAATGGCTCTATCGCATAGAGCAACTCGATTTCTTTGTCGAAGCGCTGACGAAAGTCTTTAATCCATTCGGTTTTTTCTCGTAACGACATGTTTATCCTCTGTTTGCATGTAACCTATCAACCATCATGATATTACCCAAGCACTCAACAGCCGCAATTCGTGAAGCACCTTGATTGTTTGATATGCCCGCGGTTGTTTACTATTGTTGGTTTCCTTCGTAATACAAGTGGTAGCATTAGCTGCTCTTGAAAGAGCGATGGGGTTGGTCTAACAGATAGCTACTCTTGCGAGGTGATTTTGGCTAATTTGGCACGTAACTCGTTATAACGAGCAATGGCCCGCCTGCCTTCATCGGTAAGTTGAGTGCGTCCGCCGCCGGCTCCGCCGGTTATTTTTTCCACTAAAGGAGAAGGAGCAAGCCGGTTCATAGCATCAATCCAAAGCCATGCATTACGATATGTCAGTTTCATATCTCGCGCCGCTGCGGCAATGGAACCAAGCTGTTCCAGTTTTTCCAGTAATGTTGCGCGTCCGCCGCCAATGTATAGCTCCCCATCTTTTTCAAGCCAAACACTGGCTTGAATAGTGTAGCCTACTTTTGGATGGCGCCCAAAACGCGACAGTTTACGGCTACCGGCTTTCAGATTCCCGACATTATCCATGGAACACTTCCCCTTGCCAGCCATTTTCTAAATTTATACGAACCTTTATTTTGCCAAATGAAAAAAGAATACCGAATACTTATAAGGCGTCAGTTGGCGGCTATCCCTTGCGCAGAGATGCCGAAGAAACTGTCAACACCGTCAACAGTACTCAATTTACCACTTTCCCCGATATGTAATCTGTTGATTCTACCAGTTCTCGGATTTGATACGTATAGATAAGCCCCGTCGGAACTTGCAGAAAGCTCGGCGACACCGGTGGAGTCGGCATAGAAAGTATCTCCCCTTGTTAGCCGGCAGTTTTTATCTACTGCTATTGTAGATATGGCGCCGCTGTTCGGCGCGGATGTGTAGGCATAGTTGCCATTGCATGCTATCCAGCGCGGCATAGTCTGTCCGGTAGACAAGGCTGCGGTGATGACGCTGATGCCATTGCTGGATAATGCGTATGATGAAACGGTGCCGCTACTAGACTCGACAACAATTACATTATTATTCTTGTCGAATGCAAAAGCTGCCGGTCTGCCGCCGCTGGTTTCCATTATCAGCGGTTCTCTGGCGATGTTGTCACCGCTAAGCGAATAAACTATCAACCTGTTATCAGACTCATTGCTGACTACAAGCCATCTACCATTTGGCGAGATACCTATTTGCGAACAAGTTGCCCTAGGCGGCAATTGGCGCACGGCTTTCTCCCTGTCTATGGCTTTCAAGTCTCCATTTTTACCGATCGAAAAACCGGTAATATTGGGGCTCATTCCTTTGCTGTTCAGTACAAAAATACGGCTGCCATGGGTTGCAACGCTGATGGGTGATTGCCCGATAGAACTGGATTTACTAGCGAATGTTAATTTGCCATTGTTGTTGATACTTAAGATACTTATGTCGTTTGAGCCGGCGTTTAGCGCAATAAGCCATTTGCTATCCCCGCTTACGGCTAGTGCCCCCTGTGAGTTCAGCGGGTTAGCGCTACTGCCGGCTCCGCTGCCTTGGGTTTCTGCCGAGCCGGCAGAAACAAGTATCCCAAAGTCGTCCAAGCTGAATGCCCGGACAGTGTTATTTCTGGCGGCGTTTGTCATAACGAAAACACTATTGGCTTTGCGTCGGCTACTACAAGCTGCGCTGACTAACAGCGGTAGAATCACAGCAAAGAGGGGCGCTCCTTTTCTCATAAGAAACTCCTTGTATGTGATATATAAGGCGATTTGTTTATTCTGCCAATATATTAGCATGGCTAGGTATGTTTGGCAATCGTGCGCGTCGCCTCGCCGCGTAGTGCAAACCAACTTGATGGTAACAATTTATGCATCAAGTTATAGGTTGTCATGGAGAGGTTTGTATTAGGCTGCTTGAGGTTGATTTCGTTTTTTATTGTATACGATGCGTGCCAGTAAAATACCAAGCTCCATCAGAACAATCATCGGAATGGCAAAAATGGTTTGAGAGTAGATGTCCATTGTGGGGGAGATGATGGCAGCTATGATAAAAGAGAGAAGAATCCACCACTTGCGTCGAGCAGCAAGCCATTTGGGAGAAACAATCCCAAGCCTAGCTAGCCCCATGATGATCAATGGGGTCTCAAAGATTAGCCCGACAAACAACAGCACACGTGTCACGATGTTGATATAAGAAGAGATACTAAATACAGGTTGGGCAAACTCTTCGCCAAAATTAACGAGAAAGCGGAGCATTTGCGGTAAGGCTATGAAGTAGGCGAAGACAACGCCTAGAAGGAACATTATGGTAATAGCGGGAATAATTGAGAAAATAAAACGCTTCTCGCGTTTTGTGAGACCGGGTCCGATGAAAGCGAAAAGCTGGTATACCAAAAATGGCATGGCGATGATAAAACCGGTGGTTAAGCCTACTTGAAACCAAACGGTCACATTTTCTGTTGGTGTAAGGGCTGCAAGTACTCCTTCAGGAACAAGTTGTGTCAGTAAGCGCAGAATCCGAGTGGCAGTAATCATACCGAATACTAGTCCTACCAGGACGGCAGCGCCGGAATAGAGAATACGCTTGCGCAATTCTTTAAGATGCTCTAGGACAGTGGCGCGGCGCTCATCCACTTGTGCATTCAGTGTATCTTCTGCCATAAAAAATCCTTTTCAGCCGGTATCCCTTGAAGCATTATTTTTGGCTGAGTAGTTCATCCTTTGATGATGGCGGGGCAGCAATAGCGTCTTTAGGTGTGACGATATGCGCGGATAAAGGGCTGTCCTTGGGAGACTCGATGGCGGTTGACTTGTCGGGCCCCGATGTTTTTCTGCTATTGTCATATACTTGCCGCATTGCTAGCTCAGACGCACCGGAGAATGCGTCAAAGTCTGAGGCAGACGACGCGCCGTCATCATCTTGTGAGTTTGAGGCAGGGGCATTTTGAGGCGCGCTCTCGCCGGACTGGGGGCTTATGGTATCGGAAATATCCCGAGCACTTTTTCTTAGTGTGTCAGCGGTATCCTTAACGCTGCTTTCAATGTTCTGAGAGATAGCTTTGGATTGCTCGCTAAATGATGACTTAAGATCCGCCACGTCTTTCTCCAGCGATTTCCTTATGTCGTCAATATCTTTTTTGACACCTGATATACCGCCGTCTTCTTCGTCCAATCCGATAGATTTGGACAACTCACTGGTAATACTAGAAGAAATCTTCCTGATATTACGCAAGACTTTAGCAGCCTTGCGCGCGTAGTATGGTAGCTTTTCAGGTCCTACCAATACAGCCGCGATAAGCAGGATGAGTAACATCTGCATCCAGCTGATACCAAAACCTAAGATGTTCACACTATCATCATCTCTTTTATCAGTTTAACCTAATACTACGAAATCCATATAACTCTAACTGCTGTATGTATATCCGAAAAGGCATTGTTCTGCGACAAGCGATTATCTGGTCGTCTATGACGCCAACAGCAAGATGGCCTATGCGAGAGTTAAGATAGCCTTTCTTACTAAGCTTGATGGCGGCGTTAGCCTATTGGCGCTGAAAGCGATACAAGCAAATGCAAGAGATTGCAGACTATTGCCAAAAGCAGATTACTCGGCAGAACAACAACACCCATAGGCCTTGCTTGGGCCTATGGGTGTTGTTCTAAACAGAGTCTTCGGGCTTAATCTTTTTAGACTTCGCCACTCGTTTTTTGGGTTTCAGTTCCGCTTCTTCGTCGCCCTCGTCGTCATCGGCTTCTTGAGACTTCTTGAAAGCGCGAATAGACTTGCCTATAGCCGAACCGACTTGAGGCAACTTACCCAAGCCAAAAATCATGACGAAGAGAATGAGAATGAGCGCAATTTGCCAAGGTCCAATCCTTCCGAACATCTAATGATCCCCTTTCCTGTTTGAAATAAGATTATTGGCTCTTATTCAGGGATTCTGTATCCCATAGCCCAGCGAGCCGGCGGACGGGTATTAACCCTTTGACGCTGATACAGCGTCCCTTCCGCGTAATCCACCCGATATTCAACAAGGATGGCAAGTCAAGATGCCCTTTCCCGACGGGCAGGCAACCTGCATGATTGTTAATCTGCTCACAAGTGCTATTGCACGCACTATAATAAACTGTATTAAATTGAAGATAGCATGTTTTTTCAATGCTGTCAACAATTTGTATAGGTTCAATGTACTGTGTTTGTATGTCGAAGAAGTATCTAGCGGAGTTAGTCTAGAAACCACCAGTTAGGCAGAAAGTTAATAATGCCTATGCCTACATAAATTATCAGCAGATATTTGGGAAGCTTACCTGCAAAAAGTGCCAGAATAAATTTTAGTAGTGGCATGCGGGCTGCTCCTGCCGCTATTCCGCCTATGTCGAAAGGTATAATCGGCTGGAATGCCAGCAAAGCGATAGCCCATGAACCCCAGCGATTGACCCACCCTTCTATGCGTTCCATTTTGACAAAGTCATTGGCTATGGTGATTTTACGTCCGGCATAACCGGCAAAATAGCCGCTTAACTCACCGATGCTGCCGCCCAATGCGGCGGCTAAAGCAGTCAGCGCGGGATTCCAGCTTTGAGCCACTGTAATCGTGATTGGTATGGCGATCGGCACAGGCGCTATTACTGTAAGATTGGCCACAAGCGTCACAGCGAATACTATGAGGTAAGCCAACAAGGCAAACCTATCCAGCGGAAGATCAAGGGAATTTATTAACTGTTTAAAACAGTGAGAAAGAATAAAACTAATGATAATCAGCAGAATGAAACCACCTGCTAACTTGAGACAGCGCATCCATCGTTCACGTGTCATTTAAAACAAATATTACACGAACGGTACTAAATAAACAACGGCGCTGGGGTATACGTGCTGTGCTATGGGTGGTTATATTTGAAATAAAGGGCTCTCCAAATTGCCTAAGTAATGCGATAAGCCCAAGTCATTTTTTGCGCAATGCCAAACTAACCGGTACTAATGCGAGCAATAGGCCAAGCGTTGTCCCGAAAGTCCCGGCTGCGACGCGACTTTCTATTAACATGCGTATGCCGATAGCAAGACAAGCGGTTGCTAGCAGCAGAAGGAAAACATAACTTGGAATATCTTTACGCAGTATTCTTATTCTCACGGCAACACTCCTGTTTGATATGCTGGACGGCTAATTCGAGCAGACACTGCTTTTATAACATACTGTGGGTGTAAGGTCAACTGTGCGCTGTGCCCTGCGGGTCATTCCGGTGCTTATGAGGAAACCATGCCATAAGCGCATATTCAAAGATAACAATAGGTGATAAGAGTGTCCGCGACATTTATTCAGTACGGGCCTAATACCTCGCGGCTTGCTGTGGGGAGACCGTCATTTCCCCTTTGTGAGTTCCTCATAAACAAAACAGCTCTTCAGATGATCATTTACCATGCCTGTTGCCTGCATGAATGAATATATAATGGTCGAGCCGACGAATTTGAACCCTATCTTCTTTAGGTCACGGCTTATCTTGTCCGAGATATGTGTAGTTAGGGGCATGCCGTCAAATTTCTCCCAGTGACCGACAATGGGCTCGTAATCCACATAGCTCCATATAAACTTATCAAAGCTCCCATATTTTTGAACAATCTCCAAAAAGAGCTTGGCGTTCGTCACGGCGGCGTTGATTTTCAAACGGTTTCTGATTATTCCTGCGTTTGCCATGAGCGCTTCTTTCTTTGCCTCATCGTATAGTGCGACTTTTTCAGGAACAAACCCATCGAAAGCCTCTCTGTAGGACTCCCTCTTTTTCAGCACCGTTTCCCATGAAAGCCCCGCCTGCGCTCCCTCCAGAATCAGCATTTCAAACAGCTTGTTATCGTCATGCACTGGGCGCCCCCATTCGTTGTCGTGATAATCCGCATATAGGGGCGTATGTCCAAAACACCTGATTACCTCACTCATGGTGACACCTCTTTAGTCATAAATATTTTTGGAGCTCTTCAAGTTTTAGATATGGAATGGAATTATACAGCGCGTAGTCCGGCTACTTCCTGTTCTGTAAGAAGGCGGCTTTGTCCTTCAGGCAATCCGTCAAGCAGCAGCAGCCCTTCGCGTGTGCGCCTAAGTTCAACAACGCGATATCCCATTGTGGCGAACATGCGGCGTATTTGGCGCTTACGGCCCTCATGTAGAGTAACGTAACAAATGGAGGGCTGTTTGGGGTCTATACGAACTACTGCCGTGGATGTTGGCCCGTCGCTTAATAGCAATCCTTGCTCAATTTTTGCTTTGTGCGCAGGCGTAATAGGAGTGTTTAGTGTGACAGCGTATTCCTTTTCTTTTTCAAAGCGCGGATGCGTAACGCTATAGGTTAAATCCCCGTCGTTGGTGATGATGATAAGCCCGCAGCTATCCATATCAAGTCGTCCTACGAGATGGAGACTGAAACGGCGCAGATGCGGCGGGAGCAAATCCATAACAGTGCGTCTTCCGCGGGCATCCTGCGTGGCGCATAATACTCCGACAGGCTTATTCAACATGATATATAGATACTCCCCCTGCATCGGCGCGCTAACGGCATTGCCATCCAGTGTTAAATTATCGCAAGCGGTATCCATGGGCTGAGTGTAGCCGTCAACGATTGTCCCATTAAGAGCTACCCTGCCGGCTTTGATAGCGCTTGCCATGGCGCGCCGCGAACCGCATTGGGCTAATACCAGAGCTTTTATTACAGATTGTTTTGCCATGTCAATAAAATAATTCAGTCGCTGTTAGGCTTATGGTATGAGGCTATGTTAGTGCTATGTGCGCGATTTGAAGACGGTTAGACTCTCAGCAGTCCGCGAAGCTCGTTTTCTTGGCAGCCGATAATGCAGCGGCTGTTGTCGACAACAATTGTCGGGAAGGAACGTTTGGGATTCCAGCGCTCCACATCAGACATCACATCGAGCCGCTCGCTGTCAATAAGCAGATCCGCATCCGCATAATAGTATTCCAAACCCAGCTCTCCCAACAGCTCCTTCGTTTTTTGACACCATGGACAGGTGCTTAGGGAATAAAGCATGAGATGAGGCCCCTTTTTGCCGGATATGTGTTTTACCATATTTCACCTCTCCTGATTTTTGCCCTAATTATAGCTGTAACGCGCATTGGATTGCTATTTTAAATAGTCGGCCGGTGTTTATGAACGAGATTGCGGACATGTATATCAGCTATGCATGGTCGGCCGGGCTGGGATTTATGCCTGCGATGGGTTGCTACGTCATGCCGGCGAGAGCGCCATATTGATAGCGAAGTAATGGATTAAAGCGCCGGCAAGTATTAACAGATGAAAAATCTCATGGAAACCGAGTACTCCGGGCAATGGGTTTGGTTTTTTTATGGCGTACAACAGAGCGCCGATGCTGTAAACTACGCCCCCGCCAAGCAACAGGAAAAACTCAATGCGCGGCATGGCTCGCCATAGCTCAAGCATTGGGAAGAGTGCCAGCCAGCCAAGTAAAAGATACAGTATGGTGGAAAAGATGCGTAGCGAGCCGATAAAAAAGACCTTAAGCAGTATTCCGGCGATTACG
This sequence comes from Dehalococcoidia bacterium, assembly GCA_009779655.1. Lineage (GTDB taxonomy): Bacteria > Chloroflexota > Dehalococcoidia > Dehalococcoidales > UBA1222 > WRNG01. The sequence continues at coordinate 4,354 of WRDV01000012.1, read as the reverse complement.
AAACACCAGGCGGTTAGTATGATGCTTGTGCGCCAAGCACCGGATAGATAAATATAACTAATGGGCGTATAGCTGCCGGCAATCATGAAGAAAATGGCGATATGGTCCAGCTTGCGCCAAATATTAACAGCATTTTCCTCGCGCTTGGCGGCATGATACATAGCGCTGAAGCTGAACATGCCGCACATAGCAAGTCCGTAAATTATGGACACAAGAACAAAATCAACTTGTCCGAATGATTTGATTATTAGCAAAACTAATCCCACAAGCGCGGCGATTGCGCCGGCAAGATGAGATAAAAAGGCAAAACGCTCGGATGATTTGATTTTTATTGACGTACTCCTTTAAGGCAAGCCTCTATACAGTATAGCTTTTTTAAGTAATGTTCTGGAAATTATATCAGTGCGGCAGGAGCGCCGCAGGCAGGTAATAGCGTTGACGTTGTAGTGCTCATGGCTGTACCATAGGCGAATGTCAGAAGAATTAGTATTGATGTCGCCTCCTGCCGCGGAAGCATCGCCAATTCCGAGAATATACGGTGCCTGGGCCACTATCGGTATTAGTGTGGCCGTAATAGCCGTGTCTTTGTTAGCGCTGCCGCTGGTTGTATTGCTTGGATTTGAGGTGGCTGAAATTGCTTTTGACATGAACCCCGTAGGCTATGGCATGGAAATGGCGCTGACTACTATTGTCACAGGTATAAGCGGCATGTCGTTGATTTATCTTGTCGTGCGCCTGAAAGGCAACCGCGGTCCGGCAGGTTATTTAGGGCTAAAATTTCAACATTTGACATGGAAGACAGTATTTACCGCGCTATCGGTGTTCCTAATCGTCATATTCTGCATCGTTAGTTTTGGCGCAATATATGAGTACTTAACCGGCGCGCCGCCGGGCGCGGACAACTCTGACTTTATGGATAATACGTACAGCAGCGTTGGCTGGTGGCCTATGCTGTGGCTTGCGACGGTGGTAGTTGCGCCGGTATTTGAGGAAGCGTTCTTCAGAGGATTTATGTTTGTTGGCTTGCAACGTTCTCGGCTGCGCGCTGTAGGCGTCATCATTCTAACATCTGTGGTATGGGCCTGCTTGCACCTGCAGTACAATTTGTTTGGCATAGCAAGCATTTTAATCATGGGACTCGTGCTTGGCGTGACGCGCTATAAAACCGGCTCGCTGTGGTGCCCCATTATTGTTCACGCCGTATGGAACGCTTTAGCTTTTGTTATTGCAGCATTTTTATAATCATCGCCCGCATAGCTCGTCTAGTTTTTTCTCCAGAACAGATTTGGAAGGCTCGACAAGCACCGTGCCGTCGGGAAATATAATGGTGGGCACGCTGCGGTTTCCGTTATTGGTTTTCTCAACGAAAGCAACAGCCTCGCTGTCTGTCGAAATATCAATCCACTTGTAAGATATGCCGCGCTGATCAAATACATATTTGGCAAGCGCGCAGTCAGGACACCATTCCGTGCCGTACATCTTAATCTTAATTTCATCCTGCATAATGATATGGTTCTTTCATATAGGCGGGGTTGCTGTTATTAGAGCGTTTGGGCAAAGCTGACAAAAGGCTTCCTTGAAGAGAATAGCGTCGCAATGCAGGGCTATTCTGCGGCACCGGGCATGTGGCGTTTGGCATATGTCAGCTGCAGGCGTTTGATTAGCATAACGGAGAATAAAATAAGCGGGTAGAATACGACAGGCCCCATGTCAAGTAGTAGCAACGTGACGATGAAGATGACTCCTATGCCAATTGCGGTAGATAAACTTGAACGGCGAGTGACGAGCATCATCAGCGCCGCTGTCGCAAGCCCGCAACATAACGGCCAGAATAATACTGCCGCTAAAGCGCCGGTCATAGAGGTGGCACCCTGCCCGCCTTTAAATCTGAGTAACGGCGACCAGTTGTGCCCTATCATGGCGGCAAGCCCGGAAAACATGGCTATAGTAATTGATTGGTTAAGAGCCCTGGCGAGTGCGACGGCGGCAAATGCAAGAAGCATATCCATCAGAGCGGCCAGAATAAAAGGAAGCACGCCTAACCGGTAATAAACAGATGCCGGACTGATTTGTCCGTCGGCACCTCCGCGTATATCAACCCTGCCGAACAAGCAGGTGATAATCCAAGCCGCCGGCACCGAGCCTAGCAGGTAGCCTGCTGCTATGCATAATACTCCGGGTATCACTCTATCGCGTCTCCATACATTGCGCTTTAATGAGCGGTTCTGCGCCGCGCGCTATTCTTTCAGCGGAATTCCTTTGCCGTCAACAGCCACAGAGCCGGTTAATATCAGGATGCCGTCAATCAAAGGCCATATGACGCCTATGCCGAGCGTAAAAATGGTAACCAGCAATTGAGCTATGGCTATGCCTGTATAACCTAAATAAAACCGCCCGATACCAAGCCAACCTAGAAATATCTGCAGCAGACCGGCAACCAGACGGGATTTTTGCTCTGAGGCCCGGGTGTACTCTCGCTGCGCGGCCGGCGGAGTATATGCCGGCTGCTCTTGAGCGTTTTGATATTGTTGTTCCGGAGAATCCTGTGTGAATGCAGCTCTCATGCCGCACTTAGAGCAGAAATTTGAGGTTTGTTCCATCTGTGAACCACATTGAGTGCAATACATTAATTCTACCTCCTATACTACCGGACAGTTGATGTTACCATATGACGCGAGTCAGCGATATAAAATTTAACGCAAAATTTAGTAAAAAGCAATAGTTTTTCAAAGGCGGCGTTAAGGACTTCTCGTAAAACTTTACGTGCCAAAAGCAGATTAAGGGTTACATCGGTTATACGAAAGTTATACGAAAGTTGGATGAAAGTTGGATGAAAATGCCAAGGATTATTTGAATGTCGTCTGTGAGCCGCAAAGGTTAAATTTCTAGACAGGCATGAGAAAACCCTAATTTGCGGCGCGGCGGAATGCGGCCTACATATTAAAAACTCACCAGACGGCGCTTATAGTGTCATAATTTGATATGTATAACCGCGATATTACTTAGGAAATGAATAAACGGACACATATGATAAAGGGTGCTAACATAAGTGTATGGAGGAATACGATTTTGGCAGTTAAATATTAGGGAAGAGCATAGCCTAACTATTTAGTGCCGGAGTAATATATCAGTTTGGAAAGCAATATGAAATATTATAAAAGGTTTGCCGATTAGGCTCTTGCAGAACGGCTCAGAAGCTCGCGGATGGTTCTTATTGAGTGCGCAAGGGGCTGTGGAAAAATGTTTTATGCGTGATTCAATAGGGCAGGAAACAGATGTAGTTGTCGAGTAGCCGATGGGCACTTGGGGAGCGTTTGAAATGAACCGCCTCGCAGCTTGCTGCGAGGCGGTTCATTTACTTAAGCTTTTGAAGTGTGCCTAGTTATAAGCCGGCAATTTTACACCGTTTGTCTTAAACTCAATGCACTCAAACGTAAGGCTGCCGCTTTGCCCGCCGCTGGCTACGTCATAAGCGTACTTGAGACAAACACCGGTTGCTTTATCAATACAATAGGTGTACTTGACTGAGGAGCCAAAATAGGACCATGTGTATTTATATCTGTCGCAGCTCCGTCCGGCAACAGTTTCGCTGCCGTCTTTTACCATGTCGGAGGCGTAACTTCCGTAATGTGACATCCAGCCAATAAATATGAATTGCGCCTTGACCTGATCCTCAGTCATAGGCTCTATAAAGTCTACTTTTATAAAACCGCCATCTGCGGAACCGTAATAAGTATCGTATTTGGCGCCGCTCTTAATGTATAAAACTCCGGAACCGCCATAGTCGTAATAATATCCATCCGATGTTCTGATGCAAGTTAATTCAAGAGAGTCCGCACCGCTTATTGAATACCTATACGTGATGGAATAATCGCCTTTTAAGTTGTTTGCTATGTAGTCGGCTCCGTTGCCATATTCAAATCTATCGCCGCCGCCGCTGCCATTGCCGCCGCCGCAGGCGACAAGCGAGAGCGCCAGAGTTATCGCAAGAGCCAATGTAACCAGTTTCTTCCTCATATTACTCCTTTCAATATACATGTGTAGGGCAGAGCTAATAATCCCCGCCTTTTTGAGGCGAATAATACACCCGTGCAAGCGCCGGTGCAAGAGGTATTACGAAGGAAATCAACAGCAGCAACAACCACAGGCATACTTAACAATCCGGATGCTTCACAAATTGCGACTGTCAAGTGCCCAGATATTGCTTACGCGATTAAATACTGCGCATAGCGAAAACCGCTGTCGGGCAATACGCGCTCAGTTATGGCCGCAGCATTTAATCGTGGGATCTATATAGGGTCTGTTGAAAAATGTTATTGTTCATTATACCTAATTAACCTGCGCGAGGTATAAT
>WRDV01000011.1 GCA_009779655.1 Dehalococcoidia bacterium | reverse complement strand
CGCGCCCTATGGGAGCATCTATTACGCCTTCAAGTAATTTTAATCTGCCATGCACCAATGCCATATAAGCCTTCTTCACCGTACGCGACTTGAACTGAGCAGAGAGGTTGGCCAATGCTGACGATGTTTTTGCAATCAGTATCAAACCGGATGTGTCCTTATCCAGCCGATGCACAATACCGGGACGAGCGGGGCTATCGCTTTGTGGAAGAGACGGCAGGTGCGATAATACCGCATTTACCAGTGTGTGAGTCATATTTCCCGGAGCAGGATGTGTTGTCATACCATGCGGTTTGTTAACCACCAATAATTCGGCATCTTCATACACAATATTGATTGGAATATCTTCCGCTATGATATCGCATGGAGTTGGCGGAGGAATTATGACGCTAACACAATCTCCCTGTTTCAGTTTTTGTCCCGCACGGGCAGGTTTACTGCCAAGCAATACGTAACCATCAACTATCATCCTCTGAATAAAACTGCGAGACAACTCCGGCATATGATGCGCGATAAAAAGGTCCAAACGCAGACCGGCACTATCAGCCGTCAGTAGTACTAATTGATTCACGTGACTGTTCCGCTCCGGAAGCACGGAATAGATTAAAGGATAACAAGATGCAACCAACCACTAACGCTGAGTCAGCTATATTAAAATTAGGCCATATCCACACACTAATGAAATCCGTTACATACCCAATAAATACACGGTCAATCCAGTTGCCCAGAGTACCGCCTAACATCAGCCCTAAAGCGAGTACCGAACTCCTCCAGCGCAAAAAGACAAAGCGCCGGCTGAAATACAGTGCAATAAACGCTACTGCAAGTGCTCCCACGCTTGAAATAATGCAAAGCAGGATGCGTGAATCCTGCAATATACTAAATGCTGCTCCAGTGTTTTGGAAGTGGGTGATACGGAAAAAGCCTGTTTCCGGCCATGAAGAATACAACTGAATAGTATTCTTCACGATATTCTTCGTAGCCTGATCCGCTATCACCACAACTGTAGCGATAAGAAAAAAATATAGCGCATGGCGCGAGATTTTAGCGAACATTTTTTCGAGCATCATTCATGCAAAGTTTAGCCGTAGGCATCACCTCTAAGCGCACCATTTCAATAGGCTGCCCGCATTTTTCGCAAATGCCGTAAGTCCCTAAATCAAACTTCTTCAAGGCAGCTTCTATACTCGTCAGTTGATCTATGACACACTGCTCCTGAGCCATCATATTCTCTAAGTCAGCAGTTTCAGTAGCTTCTTCCTCTCGTTTACCAAAAGGGCTACCCTCTCGCCGGTTGTCGGAAGAACGCAAAGTGCGGATGTCATCAAGCTGTTCGCTCAAACGTTTGCGATCCTTCTCTAGACGTTGCTGAATTAACTTATAACCTACATCGGTCATAGCCTTCTCCTCGTGCGCGCTATGTCGTTATTAAATATTCCGGTACATACATCGAGTTAAACTCTGAAACCTTGGGAAATCAGGTATCTTACCAGCTTCTGCTAGTAAAGAACACTTAGAACAGTACCACAATACGGCAAGTGTAACCTATTTGCAGGCATTATTCAAGCCAATGTATTAGGTTCATTACATATCGCTTGCTTGCCGTCAGGCGCTTCTCTTAGTATAATTCAAGGGATTTTGAATACTATGGTTGATTTATCCGTACAACTTGCACCGCATAACAAAAAAGGCCTTAAGCTATCTAATCCCGTGCTGGCAGCGTCAGGCACTTTCGGCTACGGCGACGAAATGAGCGCTGTGTGCGACATACAGCGACTCGGCGCAATCATATGCAAAGCTACCACTCTCAAAGCTCGCCGCGGCAACCCACAGCCGCGACTGGCAGAAACTCCATCTGGTATGCTCAACGCTATCGGTTTGCAAAACCCCGGGGTTGAAATTCTTTTGCGCGACAAGGCGCCGCTATGGGCTAGTTGGCGCGTGCCGGTTATAGTCAACATCGCAGGAGAAAGCATCGCTGAGTATGCCGAGTTAGCAAGACGGCTAGACAATACCCCCGGCATTAGCGGATTGGAAATAAACATCAGTTGTCCAAATGTATCATCAGGCTGTATTGAGTTTGGCGCTAACCCAAGCTCAGCCGCAGCTGTCACGCATGCGGTTAGGCAAGCAACAAGTCTCCCTGTCATCGTAAAACTGACACCTAATACAAATGATATAGTGGCACTGGCTCACGCAGTTACCGAAGCAGGAGCTGATGCCGTCTCCCTCATCAACACACTGAAAGGGATGGCTATCGACATTAAAAAGCGCCGCCCCGTTCTGGCCAACATCAGCGGCGGATTGTCAGGTCCTGCCATAAAGCCTGTAGCCTTGCACATGGTATATCATGTGTCATCTGCCATAGATGTGCCTGTCATTGGAGGCGGAGGCATAATGACTGCGCAGGATGCTTTAGAGTTCATAATGGCCGGCGCAGCAGCAGTGGAGATTGGCACAGCCACTTTCATAAACCCTGCCTCAACAACAGATATCATCGATGGGCTTGAAAGCTATGCCGAAGAAAACAACTTATCTCGCCTGAGCAGCATAATCGGCATCGCTCACAAAAATTAAGCCAACCTCAAGCGCATTACTCCGTCATCACTATAAACAGCACTATCCTGCGGAACAAACCGCTGAGCGCGCTCTACATTTCGTAGCTCTTACAAACACAAATCGTATAGACTATTTCGACGTTATTATTTATGAGGCAATGCGCAAATTACACAAAGCTCCAACTCATCTGTTATAATGAGCGCTCCATATATCTTCATAGTGAGGTGCGTGTATGTCTAACAAGGAAATTCTTCGCATGCTTGAAAAAGATGCTAAGCTGACTCATGAGCAAATCGCAACGATGACAGGTACAAGCACCACAGATGTCAGTCAAATCATCAAACAAGCGGAAGAAGATCGCGTAATCGTCAAATATAAAACCCTTATCAATTGGAATAAGGTTGGAAACGAACACGTATGGGCATTAGTCGAGGTTAAAATTACTCCGCAGCGTGAAGTTGGTTTTGATGCCATAGCCGAGCGCATCTACAAGTTTGATGAAGCCCGCACCGTTTACTTAATGTCCGGCACTTACGATTTAGCTGTAGTAGTAGAAGGACGCACCATGCAAGAAATAGCTGAGTTTGTCACGCGTAAGCTAGCGCCTATTGAAGGCGTCACCGGAACCGTCAGCCACTTCGTGTTACGCCGCTATAAAGAAGACGGCGAAATATTTGATACAAAAGAAGAAGGTAAGCGCCAAGCAGTTATTCTATAGCAGGATATTGTAATGACAACCATAAGGCCCGTTAATACAGTTGGAAGTACTGCTCTATCACAGCGAGTTAACAGTATCGCGCCCTCAGGCATCCGCAAATTTTTCGACCTGCTGGCCTCTATGGACGACGTTATCTCACTAGGAGTAGGCGAGCCGGATTACACAACCCCTTGGAGCATTCGCGAAGCAGCCATCTACTCTCTTGAGCGCGGCCGGACGATGTACACCTCAAATTTGGGCATGCCGGAATTACGCAAGGAACTGTCACGCCATTTAGAGCGGTGTTACGGACTGCATTACGACCCAAACAATGAGCTGCTCATTACCGTTGGAGTAAGCGAGGCTCTTGATCTTGCTATGCGTGCCACTATTAACCCGGGAGATCAAGTTATTATGGGTGCCCCATGTTACGTTGCTTATCCCGCTTCCGTGCAGCTTTCATCCGGCGAGCCCGTGATTGTACCCACCACTGAAAAGAATCTGTTTGAAATATCTCCCTCCGATATTGAAGCCGCCATCACTCCGCGCAGCAAAGCCATCCTCAGCGGATATCCGGCAAATCCCACAGGTGCAGTATTGCCTCGCGAAAAAATGCTGCAAATCGCCGATGTGGCGCGACGCCATAATCTGCTTGTAATATCTGATGAGATTTATGCTCGTTTAGTCTATGGCATAGAGCATACTTGTTTCGCCTCACTCCCCGGTATGCAGGAGCGCACCATACTAATGGGCGGTTTCTCTAAAGCCTACGCTATGACCGGATGGCGTATCGGTTATGCCGCCGGACCGCGCGAAATAATCGCCGCCATGACCAAAATCCATCAATACACTATTATGTGCGCTCCCACAATGGCACAGGCAGCCGCATTAGAAGCATTGCGCACAGGTGACAACAATGTGGAGGAAATGGTAGCTAACTACAATCACCGCCGCCAAATGTTTGTCAGCGGACTGCGCCAAATTGGTTTCTCATGCTTTGAGCCAAAGGGCGCTTTTTACGCTTTCCCCAACATCAGCACAACCGGTATGAGCTCCGAAATATTTGCCGAGAAGCTGCTGTCGGAAGAGAAGGTTGCTGTGGTACCGGGAACTGCATTCGGTGAATGCGGCGAGGGTTACGTACGATGTTGCTATGCAACCTCAATATCTGAGCTGGAAGAATCATTAGTGCGCATCAAGCGCTTCGTCAGTAAACATACTTGAGTATAAAACTCTCAAAATTGGGATAAACACAGATAGAGTTCTCTCCCCATAGTCTTCTACTAAATGAGCCCCATTTTACTCTTGACCTCGTCCAGCGTTTGTCTGGCAATGACTTGCGCTTTCATAGCGCCATCAAGCATCACCTGACGTACATACTCCGGATTAGCCGCAAGTGAAATTCGGCGAGCGCGTAGAGGCGCCAAGTCACAATTGATGGCTTCTGCCAAAGCACGCTTGCAGTCCACGCAGCCTATTCTAGCCATGCGACAATCTTCTTCTAATTGCGTTATACACTCCGGATCAAAATGCTCGCGCAGCTTGAAAACATTGCACGCCTTAGGGTGCCCCGGGTCAGAACGTAACTTGCGGGTCGGATCAGTTACTGCCGACATAACCCTTTTGGTCGTTTCCTCGGCTGTTGCCGCAAGTTCAATATGATTCCCTAAACTTTTGCTCATCTTGTCCTTGCCATCAAGCCCAACCACCATAGGGAAATTAGTCAACTTGGCCTGTGGTTCGCGAAAAGTTTCGCCGAAATGTTCGTTGAAGCGCCGTACAATCTCACGCGCAAGCTCAAGATGAGGCAATTGATCCTCGCCAACCGGCACCACTTCGCCTTTATACAACACAATATCCGCTGCCATCAGCACGGGATAGCCTACCAAACCATAGTTCACATTCTGCGGGTGCATACGCGCCTTCTCTTTGAATGTGGGTACTCTCAACAACCAAGACAGCGGTGTTGCCATGCTTAGCAGAGTAAACAACTCATTGATTTCAGGAACATGAGACTGTACAAAAATAACCGCCTTCTGTGGGTCAATCCCGGCGGCCAGCAGGTCAAGAAACGCCTCGTATATGTTACTCTGTAGCTTGTCGGTATCCGCTAGAGTAGTAAGTGCATGTAAATCCACAATGCAGTAGACGCAATCATACTCATCCTGCATGGCAACATAGTTCTTCCCTGCCCCTAGATAATTACCGATATGTAATCGTCCTGTAGGCCGGACACCTGAAAAACCGCGTTTCTTCATAATGCTCCTTAAGCGGCGAAGTTTAACATAAGCAATCAAATATTAGCAATACATACACGACAGCATATTAGCTGTCTGTCAGAGCGTGCAAGCGTAACATTACCTCATCAATTGTGGCATCGTCCGTAGAAGCGCCTGCTGTCACGCCAATCCTCTTCTTGCCGCATAGCCAGCCGGGTTCAATATCGGCAGCCGTTTCTATTTGATGAGTTTCAGCCACAGTGGCGCATAACTCAAACAGATGTTTAGTATTGGCGCTATTGCGCCCGCCGATAATAAATACTATATCAGAACCCTCAGCCATTTTAAGCGTGTCGCTCTGGCGGCGCCGAATGTCATGGCACAACGTGTCAATAATATGAAGCTCAGCATCTTTCACTAAAGCGATGTCCACCACTTCTTTGACAAAAACGGCAAATGCTTCCGGGATTTGTGTTGTCTGTGACAATATGCCTAATTTGCGCGGCAAATTAGGCATATTTCGCAGCGTTGCAACGTCTAGAGTCGCAATACCCTTTCCGTCAGCCCAACCTAATATACCTTTGACTTCAGGATGCCCTCCGTCTCCGTATACGATTGTGAAAAAATCTGCATCAGCCAAACGGCGCGCTGCAACTTGGGCACGCCTAACAAAAGCACATGTGGTATCAATAACGCTTACGCCTCGCGCTTCAAGCTCTGCTGTCACTTGCGGACCTACCCCATGAGCGCTGATGACCACTGTATCCCCATGTATATCACTAGTATTGTCAATGATACGCACTCCATAACCGGCAAGCTTACCCAACACTTGCTGGTTATGCACTAACGCTCCCAGAGTCTCTACGCCACTATGCTGCTGCGATACGCGGATAACTGTATCTACCGCACGGCGCACGCCCATACAAAAACCGATGTGAGCCGCACGCCGAATTTCAGACACTATGCGGCACCTTATACAATATAAAACAGCTCATGCGCCCAATTTACCACGAAATCACCTTGTTGTAAAAGTATATATCGTCATAACACAGAATACTATACGCCCACACACCCCAACAAACAGAGCCGGCAATATTATATCCGCCGCAGCACATATGGTTGACAATAACTAATAAGTCCTTTATCATCAAAATATACGCTGTTTACAGTTAGCACCTTAGTATTTTGCGTACTGACAAGCTAAATATTCGACCTTGGAGGCTGTATGCCATTTAGTCTAAGTCCAATGGAACTTGTTCTTATTTTTGCGATAGCATTTTTGTTTTTCGGTCTAGGCAAGCTGCCGCAGGTCGGCTCCGCTCTTGGCAAAACCATGAAAGCTTTCAAAACCGGCAGGACAGGTGACAGCAATAATGAAGAAGAAGAGGCTACTCCGCGCCCCAAATCCGTCAGAAAATCTCCTAAAAACTAACTTCACGGCATCATGTTATGATATATGCTGCGTCCATTTATTCCACACGCGCTTATGAAACAGTTGGACAACATGCCTGTAAAACCCTACACAAAATTGACAGAAAGCTAGTTTAGCGCTAACATAGTGATGGTCAATATCTCCGAGAGAGGAATACCTACATGTCCGATTCATGGCGCTCCTGCCACACTTGCGGCAGGCAAGTTGAGATAGCTCCGGGTCAGGCTCTGGGGGATGCTCTAAGCGGTTGGGCGATAGTATCCCGATTGCGCAGCAAAGATTCTTTTGATCGTTGCAGTTTCTGCTCAATGAGTTGTCTGCAGCAATGGGCACAAACACAAGTTCCGGTTATTCCCGATATTTTTCTGCATTCACTGAACGACAGCTCCTGTAACTTATAACCCTGCCAAAACATAGGATCTTCTTGAAGACACTGAGACCTGTGCCAAATACACGAGTAGGCATCGCCTAATAAACGGATATGAACAGCACATTAAATGTCATACAGCGCATTAACAGCCTGAAGCAAGACCGCAGAGCCATTATTTTGGCGCATAATTACCAACCGGACGTAATTCAGGATATTGCTGATTTTGTAGGCGATTCGCTTGAGTTATCCCAGCAGGCAGCTTGCAACCAAGCAGACGTTATCGTCTTCTGCGGCGTTCATTTTATGGCAGAAACTGCTTACATTCTTTCCCCTCAGAAGTCCGTGCTACTGCCGGATTCTCATGCCGGGTGCCCAATGGCGGACATGATTAGCGCAGAAGAACTGCGAGCCAAAAAACAAGAACTGCCCCAAACCCCGGTAGTATGTTATGTCAATTCATCGGCCGCCGTGAAAGCCGAGAGCGATATATGCTGTACCTCAGCAAACGCCGTCAAAGTAGTACAAAGTCTAACACAACATGAAATACTGTTCGTGCCGGACAAGTATTTGGGACAATGGGTATCGTCTCAGACAAGTAAAAAATTGCACATGTGGCCAGGGTTTTGCCCTACTCATTCGCGTATCCAGCCGCAGCATATCATTGAGCTAAAAGCGCGCTACCCCGAAGCCAAGGTAATGGTACACCCAGAATGTCCCGAGGAGATAAGCGCGTTAGCCGATACGGTTCCGTCAACCAGCGGAATGTTGCGCTATGCCAAGCAGTCCGATGCGCGTCAATTTATCGTGGGAACTGAAATCGGCATCATACACCGCCTGCAAAAAGAAGCCCCTGGCAAAGAATTTATACCGGTAACGCCGCATATTGTATGCCCTAATATGAAGCTCACTACTCTAGACAAAGTACTGCAATGCCTTGAGGACATGCAACCGCTTGTAACAGTACCTGAGGATATCCGCAGCCGTGCCTATACCGCTGTGAGACGCATGCTACAGGTAGGATAATATGCCGGACGCAACTGAGTTTGTACTGGTTCAAATCACCGCCAAAGACGAGGTTGAGGCGCAACAACTGGCTGAGCTACTGCTTAGGCAAAGAAAAGCTGCCTGCGTCAATATCGTGCCAATGGTAAGCACTATCTACCACTGGCATAGTAAAATTGAGAGCGGAACAGAGAGTTTGATGCTTGTTAAAACGCGCCGCGCATTACTTGATGATTTAATAAAAATAATTAAGGCACACCATTCATATCAACTGCCGGAGATTATCGCCACCCCATTGCTTGGCGGTAGCAATGAATACTTAAGCTGGCTGGAAAACGAAACCGGAAGTTAATGCATGGCAATGAATCACCCCGCAGCAAAACTGCGGGGTATTAACCCATTCTGAATGGGGCCTGTAGGATTTTCACGAAAACATTGTGCAGAAACCAATAAGTAAACTGACCGTTACAAGCAATAAGCGCTAGCTGTTGTTGCAACAAATACAAAAATAGCATAAGCTAGATGCAGAGGTTTTTAATTATGGGAAACAATCCAAAGCATGCCATTGTCTCAGCGGCATGGGTTGTAGGAGCAGCTTTACTGGTTATGTCAGTAATCCTCTTTATTATAGCTATCGCAACTCATAACGAGGCTTTACGCATTCTAAGCATCGCCTTATCCATTGTCGCAACTGTGTTGGGTTTTGTAAGAGCAATCATAAGGTAACGGCATACTAAGTCAATTCTTAGTATGCCATATTCCCAACAAGCGCAGCTAGCGCTATTCTGTCCACATTTTAACTGTGCCGCGCCCGTCGTCGATATCAACTGTCAAATCTCGAAGAGCCAATAGCAGAGTATCCAAATCTTCATCTTTTAAGTTTCTGAGGTTAACCTTGATTCCTTTTTGGCGCAAGGCGTTGTCAACATGTTCTGAGGCTTCTTGCGGAATAAGAGAGCTAAACTTCATGCCAGCACGAATGAGAGACACCGGCACGCGTATGTTTACTTTCTCAGGTTTGTCATGGTTTTTTATATAATTCACCACAATTCGCAGATAGCGCACGTTAGCGCTTGCATAGTTATGCGCCGCCGGCGCTTCGCTACCGTTTTGCTCTTCCAAAGCTGCTATCAACTTAGCTGCTTCATCTACGCTGATTTTGCCGCAAGCCAGCATTTCCAATACGCGTCTCTTATTTTCAGACATCTTCTTCACCTCTTATATAAAATCAATTGTTACGTCTTGTTTGCAGCTATGCACATCAAGCGCCAACCCGCGCGTTTGCACAATAACATTCCAGGCATATGGCAACAGCAGCAATGGCAGCCTTGCTCGCCCTAAGGGCCACATTACCAATGCCGCAAGCAATAGAAAGGGCAATGCAACGAGCGACACCACCAATAGCAGTGGATACACCAGGAATAAAGGTAGCCACAATCCCCAGCTGCTATTCTCATGGAAGCGCATTCGCAGCAACATAGGCGGACGTTTCATTTGTTCAACCTCCTTAAGGCCTCTTTTACATCAATTAGACCTTTATCTAGCTGTTCCAATGCATCCTCCCGAGCATCAAGCGTAGGCGTCGGCATAGCCTCAACCATTTTGAGCTGTCGCTTTAACTTATCCAAGCGGCTTTTTACTGTGGGATAACTGATCCCAAAAAGCCGCTCCATATCCTTTATTGAGCCATGGCAGCCAACAAACGCCGCCACAAATATTTGATCCTCTGCAGACAGTTGTGCCAGCGGCGGCAACATAAAAGAGCCCTCAATGGCAATATCGCTGTCAGAGAGTCTCGCGCGCTCCACAATCAGTGACGCCCCTCCGCTAAGCCGAACCAAGTCGCTCCATTCTCTTGCCATAGCGCTCTCCTTTTAACTTTATTGACACATGATATCACAATAATTTAATAATATCAACAGTAAATATTAATTATTTTAATTTTCTTATACCTATTAAATTAATTCTTATTAATGAGCGTGCTAAAGAATGAACAAGCATGCTCTTCTTTTTTCTTGCGTCAGGCAGGCATATATGCTTAAATACCAAGCAGTGGACACCTTTATCGGTCTTGATATCGGCTCGGTCAGTGTTAAATCCTGCCTCATTGCTACCGATGGCACAATGCTGCAAAAAAGCAGCGTCCGTATAACAGACAATGCAGAGACGGCAATAAACGCAGCCGTGCTGCAGCTGGAAAGATGGGATAAAGCCAAAGGTTTAGGAGTTTCCGGCTCAGGGCGCACGTTGATAAGTAGTTCCTCCACAGCGCTTTTTACTTCCCCTCTAGCGCTGGCAACGGGGGTGTTACAGTATCACCCGGAAGCGCGTTGCATCATCCAGCTCGGCGGGCACAATACTCTCATCGTGCATTTGGAAGATGGTTTAAACAAGCCTTGGAAGACTGCTTCGAACCCGCTATGCGCCGCAGGTACAGGGCGATTCATTGAGCAGCAGTCATACCGCTTAGGGCTCAGTTTAGACGATTTTTCACGCTTGGCATTAGAGCATACAGGTACTGCGCCTAGAATTGCTGCGCGCTGCAGCGTTTTCGCTAAAAGCGACCTGATTCATTTACAGCAAAAAGGCGTTGCGCTTCCCGCTATGCTTTATGCCTTATGCCAATCTGTAGCGCGCATGGTAACAGCACTCAATCCAGGCACTTTTGAAGAGCCTTTATACTTGGCGGGGGGACTGGCAAATAGCTCGGCAATCATACGCGCGCTCAAAGAAGCAGTTTCAGAAAAAAATGGGCATACTGTTTCGATTAACATCGCGCCAAATCCTGACTTCAGTGAAGCATATGGCGCCGCTTTGTTGTCGCGTAATCATTCTGCGCCTATTCCGGCATTTCCTTTGTCAAGCCGTACGGAACAGCAATACTTTAAATTACCGCCGCTGTCTCAGAAGCGCAGTGAGAACTTTCCCAAAACTCCTCAAGGTATCAAATCAACAGTGGATGGTTATCTCGGAATTGATGTGGGTTCAACAAGCACCAAGGCAGTTATTATGGATGCCTACAGCAAAGAGGTTCTGGCAAAAAACTATATCATGACCTCCGGTCGCCCAGTAGATGCAGTGCGTCAATTGATGCGCAATCTGATTGATAATGGTGCCGATAAGATAAATATTTTAGGGGCAGGCGTTACCGGTTCCGGGCGCTACCTCATAGGACATCTCATCGGAGCAGACTTGATAAAAAATGAAATCACGGCGCAGACGCGCTGTGCTGCCGAGATTGACTCTTGTGCTGATATCATCGAAATCGGCGGACAGGATTCAAAGCTAGTGCTAAAACGCAAGGGAATTGTCGTAGACTACCAGATGAATAAAGCCTGCGCCGCCGGTACCGGCAGTTTCATTGACGAGCTGGCCGAAATGCTGAATGTAAAGGTTACCAACGGCGATTTCGCCAATTTGGCTTTCCGCGCACCATACACCGTCGACTTAGGCACGCGTTGCGCCGCCTTCATAGGGCAATCTGTAACATTGGCACAACAAGGAGGAGCCCCGCTTGAGGTTATCGCCGCCAGTTTGTCAGATGCCATAGCCAAAAACTACCTGTCAAAAGTAGTGGGGCACCGCAAACTTGGAAACAAGGTAATACTTACAGGCGCCGTATTTTACAATGAAGCGGTAGTAGCAGCTTTCCGTGCGCAATTAGGAAACAGAACGATAGATGTAGCCCCGCATCGCGAAGTGTCCGGCGCAATCGGCGTGGCACTGCTGGCGCAGGAGACTCAAGGGTACCGCGAAAGCAACTTTAAAGGGTTTCTGCAGATAATTAACCGACCTTGCGAGTTAAAAACCTTCGTGTGTCAATCTTGTGACAACAACTGCACCATTACGCGCATGGCTCTAGAAGACGACAAGGCTACGTTTTACGGCAGCCGCTGCGATCGATACGACAGTCTCGGCAGCACCCAAAAGCAGTACACCGCTTTTGATGAGTATGAAAAATTGCTGCTGGCAAATTATAAAGAAAAAGAGGGGCATGGACCGGTCGTGGGACTGCCGCGCGCGCTTTTCACCTATGTTTTCGCGCCACTGCTCATCGGCTTTCTCAATGCGTTAGATGCGCGCGTGCTGCTTTCGGGAAAAACCACTTCGGCAATTATGGAGAAAGCATCTGAGATAGCATATAGCGACAGTTGTTTTCCGCTCAAGTTAATGCATGGTCACGTTGACGATTTGAAGGGCAAGTGTGACTTTATTCTAAATCCATCAGCCATACGCATAGGACGCAAAGAAAGCGATCGTAATCAAAAGTATGCTTGCCCATTGGTGCAGGCAGCGCCATTCATCGTGCGCCAGACACTTAAGCTTGGCAATAGAATGATTTCCCCATTGCTTGATTTCAGCCTTGGCGATGATGACGTTATAGCCAACCTAACCCAGGCGGCAATTGATATGGGTTTTGGCCGCAAGGCAGGCCGGCAAGCGGCTCAAGCTGGCATCAACGCACAAAAAGCCTTCCATAAAACCAGATCTGAGTTCGGTTCTCGTTTACTGGAAAAAGTGCGCCTCGAAAATAAAACCGGGGTTGTCATTTTTTCACGCGCCTACATGTCACAGGACTCTGGCGCAAACTTAGGCATTGCCGAAATGCTGGCGAATTTGGACGTAGTCCCTATTCCTATGGATTGTTTACCACTTGACGGCGTCAACATAGAAGATTACTCCGACAGGCCATATTGGGAATATGAGAGCATACAGATTGCCGTCGCTGCTGTCATAGCGCGTACGCCAAACTTATATGGGTTGGTGATTACAAACTTCGGTTGCGGCCCTAATTCATTCATACTGCCAATACTAGAAGACATCATGGGCGACAAACCAATGGGGCAACTGGAAATTGACGAGCATGCCGCCGAAGCCGGTCTTGTAACACGCGTAGAGGCATTTGTTGACACCATCCATAGCTACCACACTTCGCTCAGACAGGACGAGCCCGTGGCAGTAATACGCCGCTCCAGTGGCGCCATCAGCGCCGCAGATAAAACATTCGTTGTTCCGCGTATGGCTCCTTTTATAGAGACGCTCGGAGCAGTAATGCAGTCAAAAGGTTGCAGCGTCATCGTCCTGCCCGAGCCAAATGAACTTAATCTGCTCCTAGCTAACCGCGTCACATCCGGCACAGAATGCCTGCCATATCGCATAACTCTAGGCGATTACCTGCGCTTTTTCGAAGACAAACAATACAATCACGAGCACGTATTGCTAGTCATGGCCGGCTCATATGGTCCCTGTCGCTTGGGGAAATACGCTCTGGAACAAAATCGCGCGCTGCATGCGCTGGGATATCCTGCACAAGTACTTACCACCGTTTCTAACAATGCCTATAGAGATATTAATTTCGACACTGCTACGCTGCGCTACGGTCTGGGAACAATATTCGCCGTAGACTGGCTTGAGCGATTGTTGTGGCGCACGCGCCCATATGAGCGCATAACAGGACAGGCTGACGCTTTATTTCAGCATTATCTGCAGATTATGGTTCAATCTTGCCGCATGCGTAAACCCCTTACTCATGTACTCCGCAAAGCCGCTGCTGATTTCGTTGCAGCGCGCGACAAAAGCTTACCGCGCCGTCCGCTTGTGGGCATCAACGGCGAAATCTACCTACGCACAAATACTTTCAGCAACAACAATTTGGTACGCGAGTGTGAAGCGGCGGGATTGGAAGTGGTAGTGTCACCTATGGGAGAGTGGATTAAATATACATCGTACCGCAATATGGAAGACCACCTGCACTTTCGCCGCTGGAATAGAATACCGGCCAGTTTTATTAAATACCGCATTGTTGATAACGATGACACACGGCTGTTTCGCATTGTAAAAAATGCCTTAGAGTTACACTCGGAACCAAGCATCGCTGACATATTGCGCCAAACACAGCGCTATCTATCGCCGCGTTGCGGCAGTGAAGCCGTGCTAAGCATCGGAGCAGGTGTAAACTGGATAACTTCCCCTCACTTCGCCGGGGTTATTTCCGTCATGCCGCATGGTTGCATGCCCGGCGGCATCGTGGCAGCCATGGCAGAGCAACTCTCGGCAGAATACAACAAACCTTGGATCAGTTTGACGTACGATGGCATCATGGAAAACAATAATCACACTAAAATTACAAATTTCGCTGAGTTAATCCGTTACTGCGCTCATTCCCATAAGCTCCACTGAGCAATCTCTAAGCGCCTTATAGATCATCACTGTAAGCCGTTTTCTTATCATCAAATTGCATGATGAGCTGTAAAACGCTAAAATTATTGCTAAATCTAAGTGCCGTTACTCTGGCAGCTGCCGGATTCCTGCGGAAAGAAGGGTATCTTGATTATCCATCCACATTTTGAAACTATGCCACGTCAAGAGTTGGAAGAACTCCAGCTGGAGCGGCTAAAGAAGATTGTCTCGTACGTTTATGAGCGCGTGCCGTTTTACCATGACAACATGCAAAAGCTTGGTGTAAAACCAGAAGATATCCAGACACTAGCTGATGTCGCTAAACTGCCTTTCACCAGCAAGCTGGATTTTCGCGACAATTATCCGTTCGGCCTAACATGTGTACCGCAGAACGAAATTGTCTGTGTGCATTCATCTTCCGGTACCACAGGCAAGCCGGTCATCGCTCCATACACGCAAAAAGACATCGACACTTGGGCAGAGCTTGTTGCGCGTTCGCTTGCTTGCGCAGGTATTACACGCGAAGATATTTTGCAAAATGCATACGGTTACGGCATGTTCACGGGCGGGCTAGGTCTGCACAACGGAGGAAAACAGCTTGGAGCCGCCGTAATCCCAGCCTCAACAGGCAATACAAAGCGTCAACTGATGATGATACAAGATCTGGGAACCACAGCTATCTCATGCACTCCGTCATACGCTCTTATCCTGCACGAATCAGCACAAGAACTCGGAATTGACCTGTACAACAGTACTCTACGGATTGGTATCCTTGGCGCCGAGCCGTGGAGCGAGAATATGCGCGCCGATATCGAAAGCAAACTGGGTATCACGGCTCTCGGTATATATGGGCTGACTGAAATAATGGGTCCTGGCGTATCTATGGAATGCCCACACAAATCGGGCATGCATATCTGGGAAGATACTTTTCTTGCGGAAATCATTGACCCCATCACAGGCAAACCCCTGCCTTACGGCGAACAGGGTGAGTTAGTCATAACGACACTAACCAAGGAAGCCCAGCCGATACTGCGCTTCCGCACCAAAGATATCACCAGCCTTAATATTGAGACTTGCGCCTGCGGACGCACAATGGCACGCATGGCGCGCATAACCGGACGTAGCGACGACATGATTCGCGTGCGCGGTGTTTCAGTCTTCCCATCACAGATAGAAAGTGTACTTCTTACTGTTGAAGGCATTGCGCCGCAATACATGATTGTTGTAGACCGTCAGAATGCCTTCGCCTCCGACGAGCTTGAGATATGGGTTGAGGTTTCCGAGAGTATTTTCTCAGATGAGATGACCCTTATGACTGCTTTGCAGATGAAGTTACAACGCGAACTTGATAGCGTACTTGGCGTCAAAGCGCGTATTAAGCTTGTGGAGCCGCGTAAGTTAGCACGTACAGAAGGCAAAGCAAAGCGAGTTGTGGATCGTTCTGAGTTGCCCCGGCTATAAATATAAGCGGAGGACAATTATGAAAATTAAACAGGTATCAGTTTTTGCTCAAAATGAGCAGGGGCGTTTGTTGGCTATATTAAAAGCGCTGGAAGACACTAACATCAACTTGCGCGCCATATCCGTAAGCGAAAATGTCGATTTCGGCATTGTGCGCATGATTATGGACGATCCAGAAAAAGGATCGTCCGCATTAAAGCAGGCAGGATTTACCGAGCGCACCGACACTATGCTTACCGCTGAAATACCAGATGTTCCCAATGGGTTATTAAAGGCTGTAATACAACCACTATCAGAAAGCGGAGTCAACGTGGAGTATTTCTACGCTTTCTTGGAGCAAAAAGTCGGCACTGCCCGCATTGTGCTAAAAACTAGTGATGATGAAAAAGCTGAGGCAATACTTCGCAACTAATAATCTCGGCACAGCAACAGACTGAAAAATTTCTCTTTTGGGAACAACTGGTACGCGAGATTGGTGCGAATACAAAGATAACTATACTGCCAAATGGATTCGTGCTTACTGTGTCATTTACTAGATAAACAGCACATCAGAAATCCTGACAACCATACACTTAGTTTTTTACCATACTAGCACAGACAAAATCAATTGCATTTCGCGACAATGCACTATTTTGAAGAAATTCTGAATGGCTCCTAAGGTATTCTGAGATTTTCAATTTTATCTCTTCAGATACATACCTTGGATTTTCAATGCT
>WRDV01000010.1 GCA_009779655.1 Dehalococcoidia bacterium | reverse complement strand
TAGAATCTATGGAAATCTATGGTTTTCGAGGTTGCAACAGAGCTTTTTTGCTGTTGTTCCAACTATCGCAGTCGATATTTCATTGGAAAGCCACTTTTTTAGACCATTATTCAACAGGCCCATCACTGTAAACGCTAGAGAAGTTTCAGGCAATATTGCCTATAACGACGGCGGCGGCATCTGGATTGATTACGACAACCTCAATAAGCTCTTCGTCGCTACCATCGCCGACGTTACGTTCTCTGACAATTCAGCTGCCACAATGTACGATATAGCTGAAACTGACAAATCTTTGCATGATGCCCTAATCAAGTGTACGGTTTGGTCAAATCACTTAATCTATGGCTACAATAACTACGATATCAGCTATACCAAGGGTACGCAATTACAAATAAAATCTGTTACCATTACCAATAGCCATGCCGAAACCACAGGGGCCGGTACATACTTATCAGGCACAACCGTAACTATAGATGCCGGAGCCATACACGGATATATCTTTTGTGGCTGGGAGGTAATTTCGGGCGATGTCACTCTAACCGATATCGAAAGTAATATCACAACTTTTATCATGCCAACTGAAGACGTGGCTATTATGGCCAATTGGGCTGAAATCCTCCCGCAGGAGCCATGGTCACTGATTAAGCTAATTCTCTGCAGTATTGGCATGCTGATTGCTCTCTTCGCTCTAATCATGGTTTTTGTTCAGAAGAACAGCAGTCTCAAATGGATATGGCCGCTCCTCGCCATCATTGCGGTCGCTGCAGGTGTGGTGATATTATTCTGCGTTTAAAATATGGGCTATCTTTTCAAGATATGAAGGTTTCACACCACCTAAATTCGAACCAGTTATAAACAAAACAGTTTCCATTCCGCTTATGGACATGGTCAAAGTTAAGCAATAAGCCTAACGAACTGTAGCAGCTAACGGCAACTATGAATAACATTATTCGCAGGGACAATACGCACTGTATATATATCAGGCATGCCGTAAACCCACCCTACATAAGTTGTGACCCACCAATATTCGTAGACTATTATTGGCTCATCTCCACCGAAATACCCGGGGTCTTCAAGAAGCCATTTTTCAGACGTGGTCACCACGCCTTGCACGCCCTCTATTTGATTAGTATGTCCTTCTTCTGTAAAAGATAGTGTTGTAGGAGCTACAAAAGTACCGGGGAGTAATGGTCCATAATAAACTGTTCTAGTTCTATCACCTGTATCTTCAATTTCAACCCTGTAGTTGCCACGCTCATATTCCACCCACCATCTGTTAACTCCATCAGTCCATACTTCTTCGTAATATGGCATAGGATTTACTCCTCCGGTAAACGAAAATGCCCAAGCTGCTGCATAGCTATCAAAATATGCATCAGATAAAACCTTGTTAAGTAGCGCATCATTCACATAATAGTGTATTTCGTAATTCACATAATATCGTGATACGCCACGCTCATATGCGTATATTTCTGAGTAGTCCATACTACCTTCCGGCATCCATCTGGCGTAAAGAGTCATAGCATTGTTAACTATATAGCCGTCACCAGCTGTGCCAACCTTCATTCCATCCTGAGCGTACCATCCGCCAAATATATAACCCTTATATATAGGCATTGGAAGTATAACAATCGTTCCGGCAACAACAGTCTCAGAATATGGAAAGACATCTCCTCCATTAGCATCGTATGTAATGACTATACTGCTATTTCCAAATGTGCATCCAAAATTACCAGCAAGTGTAGCCGTAGAAAAAATCAGCATCCCTGTAATGAAATAGCGCACTGTTTTCCGCATAACACACCTAATCAATGCAAACTCCGGATGACCCGCATCAAATACCACTTCTATTCAGATCCAAGATATTCCCACTGGGCATACAACACTACGTCAGTATCAACCATAAAAGTATCGCCCGCTCCGCCGACTCTTGTTCCTCCGCTCGGCGCCGTATACCAACCATTAAAGGTCCTGGCATCACGAGTTGATTCCGGGAGCGTAACACTGCCATCGGCAAAAACTGTCTCATATGGTAGCGAAACATTGCCTCCATTTGGATTGTAAAAAACACTAACGCCCATTCTCCACTGTGCATACAGCATTACGTCAGCTTCAACCACAAAAATATCACCCGCTCCGCCGACTCTTGTTCCTCCGCTCGGCGCCGTATACCAACCATTAAAGAAATAGCCATTACGGAATGGCGCAGGAAGCGTAACACAGCTTTCAGCAAGAACCGTCTCGTGCGGCAATGATACAATGCCTCCGTTTGGATTATATGTAAGTGTTACTTCTCCCGGTGACCACCAGGCATACAGTGTTACGTCAACCTCAACCATAAAACTGTCACCCGCTCCGCCGACTCTTGTTCCTCCGCTCGGCGCCGTGTGCCAGCCGTCAAATACATAGCCGTTTCGGTTTGGCGCGGGAAGTGTGACGCTCGTTTCGGCGAGAGTAGTTTCGTATTGCGGCGAGACATTACCTCCATTGGCATTGTATGTAACGGTAACGCCTGCTCTCCAATGGGCATACAACGTTACGTCAACCTCAACCACAAAACTGTCGCCAGCCCCGCCGACTCTTGTTCCTCCGCTCGGCGCCGTGTGCCAGCCGTCAAATACATAGCCGTTTCGGTTTGGTGCGGGAAGTGTGACGCTCGTTTCGGCGAGAGTAGTTTCGTATTGCGGCGAGATACTGCCCCCGTTGGCATCGTACGTAACAGTAACACCCGATGCCCACTGTGCATACAGTGTTACGTCAGCTTTAACCACAAAACTGTCACCCGCTCCGCCGACTCTTGTTCCTCCACTCGGCGCCGTGTGCCAGCCGTCAAATACATAGCCGTTTCGGTTTGGCGCGGGAAGTGTGACGCTCGTTTCGGCGAGAGTAGTTTCGTATTGCGGCGAGATACTGCCCCCATTGGCATCGTATGTAAGCGTTACTTCTCCCGGTATCCACCTCGCATATAGTGTGGTTGTTGCAACCGCATTAAGCGGAATCACATAGGAATCGCCGGCATTGCCTGCCTTTGTTCCGCCAGTCAGAGTTGTATACCATCCACTAAAGGTATACCCTTTGCGAGTTGGAGCAGGAAGCGTGATACTACTTTCAGCAGGAGTTGTAATTGAAACAATAGGAGCGCCGCCACTACCTACACTAAATAAAACTGTTACATTTAAGCGCCATTCTGCACGCAATATCTCAATTAAGCCATGCTGGAATACCGTACCACCATCCGCAGTGTGTATGTCGCCGGCAACACCAACTTTTTCTCCTTGCCTGTTGTACCAACCATAAAATGTATATCCCGTGCGAGTAGGCTCAGGAAGCATAACACTACTTCCGACAAGCACAGTTTCAGACAACTGCGACATACTGCCTTCATTTGCGTAGTAATAAATGGTAACGCCCGATGTCCACTGCGCATACAGCGTTACATCAACTTTAACCGCAAAATTGTCACCCGCTCCGCCGACTCTTATTCCTTCAATTGGCGCAGTATACCAGCCGGTAAACGCATAGGTACTACGAGTGGGCATTGGAAGTATAACGCTACTCCCGACACGAGCAGTTTCTGATGGCGATGAGATATCGCCTGCACCTGGGTCATATGTGATTATTGCCTCAGATGCGAGACATCCGCACCCAGCGTTGTTTACCAACACAAGCGCCGAAAAAACAACTACTAGTATGGAAAACAAGGATATATTCTTCTTCATGTATGCGCCCCATTGGACAGTAAGGCAGGCATCCTTAGCTAGAAAGCACTCTATACGATACTAATATGGTGAAGAGAACTGGTTTCGTCTATACTAGCATCATATCACATACTTGTTATGTCAGACAACGCCTAAGGGAGTTGTTGCTCTACGCCCTCCTAGCCAGCGAGAACAATGAAAAGTAGCAGATTCATCAATGTATATTCTATGTAATCTGATGTGGAAAGCAAAACTACCCGGCAAACTCCTTCTGTCATGATGATGCTATTCGCTTTAATGAGTCTCAAGTTGTATAATTAGGCAGGGTAGACTACTACGTTTGTAACATTGCTGATTGTATTATGCAAACTAATGAATCAAATACTAGTTTCAATGCTCCAGGTAATAGCGAGAGCGGCAGTGACACGCCGTTTGATAAATGTCACGAGGCTGACGCAGTTGAAAGTTGTACCCAAATACAACAAGCAGCTTCAGATGAAAGCCCTGACTTTGATGATTCAGACGATGACTTCCTATCCCTGTCACAACCGCCTCCAAAAGATGGCTTGGATTTTGAAATTGCTGGTATTCAATCCGAACCGGACACAGAATCAAACACAAACCGGAAGCAGAGCCTTACCGGCATTATTCGTGAAGCACTCATCACCGTATGTCTAGCCATAGCGTTATTTGCCGGCATGAGTCTTGCGCTGCAAAACTCAGAAATCGTCTCCGGAAGCATGAAACCCACCTTGGAAAATGGCGAGCGCATTCTAGTATATAAGCTGGCATATAAGTTCGGGCATGAGCCGCAACGCGGCGATATCATAGTATTCACTCCTCCAGCACAAGTGCGCTCCGATAACGACTATATCAAACGTATTATCGGAATGCCGGGCGAAATAGTTGAGATTAAAAACGGTAGCGTCTATATTCACAAGCAGGACGGAAGCACGCTGACGCTAGACGAACCTTATATTGACGAACCACCATACTACTACTATATCAGCCCCGAACCTATTCCACAGAATAACTACTTTGTAATGGGTGATAACCGCAACAACTCAGCTGACTCGCATAAAGCCTGGACAGTACCGCAGGACAACATCGTAGGACGTGCCCTTTGTCAGTTTTGGCCCTTGTCAAAGTTCGGCTCAGCCCTTAACTACAAACTACCGCCATAGTAGCAGTATATTATGCCAGATAACACGATGAATGAAGCCGAAGCCCTCTTCCGCAGTAGTAAAGCTGTGCTAGACGGGCATTTTGTGCTTACATCAGGCTTGCATTCGCCGGTTTATTGGGAAAAATTTCGCATACTGGAGCAACCGGAATACACATCTCGCCTATGCGCCATGATAGCCACACATTTCAAGAACTCCGGAGCACAAGTGGTAACAGGACCAACAACAGGCGGCATTATTCTTGCTTTTGAGGTCGCTAGGCAGATGGGCCTGCGCTGCATTTTTGCCGAGAAAAACGAGACCGGACAGCGCGTCTTCCGGCGCGGATTTGTCCTTAACCATGCAGAGAAAGTGCTTGTGGTAGACGATATACTCACCACAGGCAAATCTGTCAAAGAAGTCTTGGGAGCTGTGTCCGAACATAGAGGCATAGTAGTCGGCATTGGTGTACTAGTAGACCGCTCTGATAATGGTTTCGATCTCGGCGCACCGGTATATAGCTGCCTGCGCTCCACGACTCCGGCTTATCAGCCACAAGACTGTCCTCTGTGCAAACAAGGCGTGCCGCTAGTAAGGCCGGGCAGCAGCAAACTAAAACCATGATTAAGCGGCAATAGTACATGCGTTTTAGAAAGCACGCAGCTTTTTTGCATAACTCGAACTGAGAAGAGGAGGGGGAGCATCTATGGAATTGTTCCTGTTTGGCATACTTGCTACCATAGTCATGTTGGCAGCTATGTGTATGTTTTATGTCATATTGCGATGGCGTTTCAGCCGTAGATTTCAGGAATGGCAAATATCAGAACACCAATTATTAGAAGCAGAGCGTGAGAGCATCCGCAAAAGTGCCGTAACCCAAAGCCGCTCAGTACTTGGAGGCAAGTTTACCGAGCAAATCGCACCATACCTCCCCGATTTCAAATATGACCCTACAGAGGCGCGTTTCATTGGTACTCCGTTTGATCTAATAGTATTTCCCGGGCTTGCTATCGGAGATCCGCAAGAAATAGTCATAATGGAAATCAAAACAGGCAAAAGCACTCTCTCATCATCTGAACGTAAAATCCGACAGCTTATTGAGGATGGCATGGTACGCTATGAACTGTTGCAACCTAAGATAAATGCTGCCTGTAATGACGCTACCGATGGGTTATCTGAAATTCCATAGGAAGCTCGTTCAATACAGGATATGGAAGCATCCTAACGTAACCTCGTATTGCTAGAAGCCTTGTCTGTTCATCAACAAGCGCCGTCGTCTCGCTTAGATTTACAATTCCGACATAACCCGTTGAAACTCAAGTGATACCCCTTAACTTCAAACCCATCCATATCCGCTAGCTCGCTGTTAATATCATGGCCGCACGCAGATATATCATAAACCCACTTACACGCATCACAGACAAAGTGGTAATGATTATGGCATTTATGGTCATAGTGAACCGAGCCGTAAAAGCTGCCGATTTTCAATAATTCTCCGGCATCCGACATTTGGCCGAGATTCCTAAAGACAGTAGCTCTGCTAATTGTCGGATGCTTTTTGAACACATGTTCGTAGACTTGCTCGGCGGTTGCGTGCATGTCAAGCTCCATCACAGCGTCATGAATCAACTGCCGCTGGATGGTATTCCTTTTGCCGGTCATGTTGTTAAAAATATCGCTTCAATAGGCCCTGAAACGCCATGCCGTGACGAGCTTCATCCTTGCACATTTCATGTACCGTATCATGTATTGCATCAAGATTAAGTTGCTTCGCTTTTGTTGCGATATCCTTTTTGCCTTGCGTTGCGCCATACTCAGCCATTACGCGCATCTCAAGATTTTTCTTGGTCGACACGTCAACAACCTCGCCTAATAATTCCGCAAATTTAGCGGCATGTTCAGCTTCTTCAAAGGCAATGCGCTTATATGCCTCAGCAACCTCGGGGTAACCTTCTCTATCAGCTTGGCGACTCATAGCAAGATACATTCCGACCTCAGTGCATTCGCCCATAAAGTGCTGGCGCAGCCATTCAATTACCTCAGGATCAACATCCTTCGCAGCGCCGATTCTATGCTCATCGGCAAAAACTAAACCCGTACCGTACTGCTTACCAAACTTATCTTTTAAGGCTTTGCACTGTGGACAGGTATCAGGAATAGCCGCTCCCTCATGGACATATCCGCAAATAGAACAGATAAACTTATTCACCTTAACTCTCCTTAGTAAGATTTATTCCTATATGATACATCATATTATAAGAAGTTATTTTTCTAATTGTCAAAAGTGGTAACGCAGAGTTTTGATTATGCGCGCTTAAACTCTTTGCCAATTTGCTCATATGTAAGGCACATCAAAGCAGGCCTCCCATGAGGACAGGTGTTTGGTAATTCCACCTGCTCCAACTGACGCAATAACTCGCGCATCTCATCTTCAGCAAGCGCCTGCCCGAATCTCACGGCGGCGTGGCAGGCAGACAATGCCACAAGCCGCTCATTGAACTGACTGCGTTCCCCGCTCGCCGTATCCAAAAGTTCACTAAGCATGGCTTTCCAGTTCTTATCTGACAGCATTCCTGGGACAGTACGCACAATATAGCTGTTGGCGCCAAAGCTTTCGATCAGAAAGCCAACTTGCGCCAAATCATCTAGATGAGATGACAGCAAAGCAGCCTGTGATGGCGTCACATCAAACGGCTCAGGATTAAGCAATGCCTGCACATTAAGTCGGCCCAAACTCTTTTCTCGGGTAAATCTCTCAAACAATACCCGCTCGTGTGCGGCATGCTGATCAATAATGTAAAGCCCATCAGGGCCTTCCGCCACAATATAACTATTACGCAATTGCCCCAACAGCCTAAGCGCCGGCAAAACAGTCTTAGGCGTTGCGGCAAACGCTGTTTGCGACGCGCCAAGCTCAGAGCAAGGCATAGCATGACGCGAAGCAGATAAGGTATAACTTCTTTGTCGTAGCAAAAAGTCAGCTTGACACGCCGGCGCAGGATGCGCCGGCTGTGCCGCTTCAGTGACGTTTGAGACAACCAAGACAGGAGCCGCCTGCACCAATGCCTGCCTCACTGCGCGCTGTACAGCACCGAAGACAGCCGCCTCCTCATTTATCTTAACTTCACTCTTAGTAGGATGAATATTGACATCTATATCAGCTGAAGGAATCTCTATGTTAATCACCGCAATAGGATGCTTACCGGTCATCAGCATGCCATGATAAGCCTCCTCCACGGCATAAACCAAGCGGCGAGATGTTACCCAGCGACGATTGATAAACAGAGAAATAAAGTTATTGCCAGAGCGCGTCACAGCAGGTGTTGCCGCCATACCGCTAACTTTAATCGCCGACGACGCAGTGCCTCCGTACGGCGTAATATCCAGCATTTGACGCGCCACTTCCAGGCCATAAATATGCATTAATACGTCAGCCAATTTGCCGTTACCAGCAGTTGCCATGCTCTGTCTGCCGTCGCTTACCAGTGTAAACTTTATTTCAGGATATGCCATGGCATACTGGCTTATAACCTGCGCAATATGCGCATTCTCAGCAGGGCGCGATTTAAGAAACTTCAAACGCGCAGGCACCGATTGAAACAAACGCGCGGCGCTAATACTGGTGCCTTGAGAGCGTCCAAAGGCCCCTTTTTTGAATAGTTTGCCATCGCGGAACTCTAACTTAGCGCCGCCGACAACACCGGTCTGACACGACGTAATCTCCACATCAGCAACAGCGGCGATAGAAGGCAGCGCTTCGCCGCGAAATCCCAGCGTGCTCAATGCAAACATATCGTCAAAACGCCGGATTTTACTTGTTGCATGACGCTGAAAAGCTAACTCGAGATCGTTAAATGCCATGCCGCAGCCATCATCGGACACACGGATAATCTCCAGCCCGCTGCCCGCAACGTCAACAGATATTTGAGTCGCTCCGGCGTCAATGGCATTCTCCAGCAGTTCCTTTACTACCGATGACGGACGGTCAATAACCTCACCCGCAGCAATACGAGCAATAACATGCGGCTCAAGAAGCGCAACCGGCATAATTCTTTACTCCATTTTCTCAAGCTTAGCCAAACTGAGCAACAACTTCTTGGTACCCGCTTCTCTGAATGACACTACGACCTCTGTATCCCCGCATACAGTATTGATGCTGACAATTTTACCTCGCCCAAACTGATCATGATATACGTCATCTCCGGGCTTAACATCAGGCAGCGACTGATTTTCGCAGAACTCGGGATCTGCCACGGCCCAATCCAAATCTCTCTCTCGCCGGTGATATTTTGGCTTCTCCGACTTCCACGGACGCGCGCCGCAAGTCAGCTCCTCAGGTATGTCTTTCAAAAAGCGTGACGGCGCATTTACATTGCTTGCACCCATCATGCTACGACGAAAAGCACGCATCAGATACACGCGTCTCTTGGCACGCGTAATGCCCACATAGCACAGCCTGCGCTCTTCTTCTATCTGTTCCGGAGCGTCAAAAGAACGTATATGGGGCAAAATACCATCTTCCATGCCAACAATAAATACTATCGGAAACTCTAGCCCTTTTGCCTGATGTAATGTAATCAATGTCACCGTATCAGTTACTTCGCTAAGTGAGTCAACATCAGATACAAGCGCAACTCCCTCCAGTAGCGCAGGCAATACGCCTTCGGGAAACCTGTCATCGTATTCCTGCACCACACCGCGCAGTTCTAATATATTATTCAAACGGTCTTCGCCGTCAGGCGATGCTAGCAAATAGCTATTGAAATCTATGCGCTCAATCAGCCTGTCAAAAAACGTCAGCAGCTTCAACGAGTTCGATTTCTGGCGCAGATCAGCAATCATCTTCTGGAAATCACCCATGAGTTTAACGGCGCGCGGCGTAAACAGTCTAGACTCACTATCTCCAAGCTCACTGATTTTACAGATAGCATCGTAAAGCGAAAAACCATGCCTCTTTGCCCAGACTAAAAGCTCATCTACTGTGCGTTCGCCTATGCCGCGAGGCGGCGTATTGATAATACGTATAAGCGATATATCGTCGGCAGGATTGAGAATCAACCTCAGATAGGCTATGATATCCTTAACTTCACGCCGTTCATAAAAACGCGTACCAGCAACCAGTTTATACGGCATGCCGCAGCGGATAAAAGCCTCCTCAATAGCACGCGACTGGGCATTAGTACGATACATAACAGCAACGTCACGCAGTGCTGCACCTCCGTAACTAACAAGTCTTCCTATCTCTTTCGCCACAAACAGTGCTTCTTCCTGCTCGTTATACGCCTCAGCTAGCGTCACCGGCACCCCTTGTTCATTGTCGGTAAAAAGCCTCTTAGGCTTGCGCATGCTGCTCACAGAAATAATAGCGTCAGCTGCGCTTATGATAGTCTTGGTGGAGCGGTAATTCTGCGCAAGTATTATGGTCTTGGCATCAGGATAATCTTTCTCAAAATTAAGTATGTTGCGCAAGTCAGCCGACCGCCAGGAATAAATAGACTGGTCAGGATCTCCAACTACACACAGATTACGATGCTTTCCAGCCAGCATCTTCACCATCTCGTATTGTACTGTATTGGTATCTTGGAACTCATCCACCATTACGTGTACATAGCGCTCCTGATAGCGCTCCAGCACTTCTTTATGCGCGCGGAACAACTCAACCGTACGCATAAGCAAATCATCAAAGTCCAGTGCATTTGAAGCTCGCATCATTTCTTGGTAGCGCTCATAGACGCGCCCGACTATCTCCTCAAAATAGCTGCGCCCGCGCTGTATGTAGTCCTTTGGGCCAAACGTCTGGCTTTTGGCAGCGGAAATCTGACCAAGTACGGCAGACAACGCATATTGCTTAGGGTCAAGGTTCAACTCAGTCATGCCGCGCTTAACTAGCGCAAGTTGGTCATTCTGATCATATATGACAAATCCGGGCTCAATACCAATAATCTTCCCATCTATGCGCAAAATCTTGGCGCAAATGGCATGAAAAGTGCCAATTGTAATGCCTTGACTTGCTATGGGTGCTAATTGCCCCAAGCGTTCCTGCATCTCACGGGCAGCTTTATTGGTAAAAGTAACCGCCATAACGTTGCGCGAACTAACACGGCAAGCATTCATCAAATAGGCAATGCGATGAGTGATAACACGCGTCTTGCCGGAACCCGGCCCTGCCACAATCAGTACCGGGCCAGAGATAGTTTCTACAGCTTCTTTTTGTGCCGTGTTAAGACTAGAGAGTATATCGTACATAATCCATAGATTATATCATGGGTCGTTGAAAATAACGTCTAGTATTTGTATGAGCTCAGTACATATTTGACTCATACAATAACTTGACATACTTAGCGCAAATAATATACCTTATGCTAAACCGTTGAGACGGAAGTAACGGCATCCATGCGCCGTACAGAGAGCACGGTGTAGCTGAGAACCGAGCAGGAAAGGCAAGATGTCAAATGGGTCGTTGAGGGCATGGTCAAAGGCGCAAGCGCCGAGTATTCCATGACGTGAGGCAGGCGTTAGTTGCCATGGGTATGTTAGTACCCAGCAGAGAGCGCGAGCAATCGCGAATCAGGGTGGCACCGCGAATATATATATTCGTCCCTGACAAGGTTATTTCCCTTGTCAGGGACTTTTTATTTTAGCGATATTTGCAAGGAGATATTATGAGCAAAGGCAAATTTGGGATTTTTGGAGGGCAATACGTTCCTGAAACCCTGATGAGCGCAGTGTTGGAGCTTGAGCTGGCATACAAGCACTGGTCGCATGATCCGGATTTTATCAGTGAGCTTCGCACCATGCTTACGCAATACGCAGGAAGACCTTCGCTACTGTACCACGCACACAAAATGACAGTTGATCTTGGCGGAGCCAAGATATACCTAAAGCGTGAAGACTTAAACCATACTGGTTCTCATAAAATCAATAACGTTTTAGGACAAGCACTCCTAGCGAAAAAAATGGGCAAGCGCCGCCTTATCGCGGAAACTGGCGCAGGGCAGCACGGCGTAGCAGTAGCTACAGCCGCAGTTTTACTCGGTATGAGATGCGAAATATTTATGGGGCTGGAGGATATGGAACGGCAGGCGCTTAACGTCTACCGTATGGAGCTCTTAGGAGCTAAGGTCAATCCAGTTACAACTGGCACAGCCACTCTCAAAGACGCCGTAAACGCAACAATGCGTGAGTGGGCAGGGCGAATGACAGATACTCACTATTGCCTTGGTTCAGTAGTAGGACCTCATCCATTTCCTTCCATCGTACGAGATTTCCAGGCTGTCATAGGGCGCGAGATCAAGGAACAAATATACGCCGTTGAAAGCCGTTTGCCCGATACCATAATCGCCTGCGTTGGAGGCGGCAGCAATGCCATCGGCTCATTTTACGAATTCATAGATAATACAGATGTAGAACTGGTAGGCTGCGAGGCAGCGGGAAAAGGTGTTGATGTGCCAGAAAACGCCGCCTCCATAGCCAACGGCTCCGTCGGAGTCTTTCACGGTATGAAGACTTATTTTTGCCAAGATAAATTCGGGCAAATAGCGCCGGTGTACTCGATCTCTGCAGGCTTAGACTACCCCGGCATCGGACCTGAGCACGCCAGCCTGTTCGAACGAAAACGCGCACGATATGTTCCAATTACAGATAATGAAGCTGTGGCAGCATTTGAATATTTAGCCAAAACAGAGGGTATTATCCCTGCGATTGAGAGCGCTCACGCCATCGCCTACGCCATAAAATATGCGCCTATGTTGGATAAGAATAAAATAATCGTCATTACTCTCTCTGGGCGTGGAGATAAAGACGTAGTTGCTATTGCCAGATACAATGGAGTACACATCAATGAATAGGATTAGTCGTGCATTCTCCGCAGGAAAAGCTTTTATCCCATTTATTACGGGAGGATATCCAGACATTAAGATAACGGAAAAACTGCTGTATGCCCTTCATGACGCAGGGGCAGATCTTATCGAGATTGGCATCCCATTTTCCGATCCTATTGCCGAAGGCCCGGTCATTGAGGTAGCTGATGAGCACGCGTTGAGAATGGGATGTACGGCAGAAAAACTTTTTGACCTTGTGTCGCGCGTACGCGCTGACATCAATATTCCGCTGCTGTTTATGACTTACTATAACCCAATCTTTGTCTACGACACCTCAAAGTTTACAAAATGCTGCGTCAAAAGTGGTATTGACGGAATCATAGTCCCCGATCTGCCATTTGAGGAAAGGGATGAACTTCTCAAGCCGTGCGTCTCGCAAGGGCTTAAACTTATCTCGCTCATCGCACCGACGTCCAAGGCTAGAATTAAGACCATCGCACAAAACTCAGACGGCTTTATCTACTGCGTATCTTCTCTAGGAGTTACCGGCGAGCGTCATACACTAGATGACAGCGCCAGACACATGGTGGCGCAGGTTAGGCTAGCAACTAATACTCCATGTGCAGTTGGCTTTGGGATTTCCACCTCTGCTCAAGCGCGTAATGTAGCAGGGTTTGCCGACGGCGTAATTGTCGGGAGCGCTATTATACGATTAATTAGCAAGTACGGGCAGGACTGTGTTGCTCCGGTGTCACAATTCGCAAAAGAGATTAAACAGGCAATTACCAGTGTATAACAAAAAAACAGGAGAAAGAGAGTATGTATAAGGAAATTTTGAGCAAAATAACCAACCGTCACGAACTGACAGAGGCAGAGATTTACGAATTGATTTCAGCCATCAAAGAGGGCACTGTCAGCGATGTCCAGATAGCTGGCTTCCAGGTGGCCCTACTGATGAAAGGTGCATCTCTTCAGGAGACCGCGTATATTGCCAAAGCAATGCGCAATAATTGTGTCGCTCTAAGACCAAATGTGGCCGAAGAAACCATGGATACCTGTGGCACAGGAGGAGGTCTTTCCACATTCAACATTTCCACGGCCACAGCGGTTATTGCCGCGGCCGCAGGTATTCCAGTCGCCAAACATGGTAGCCGCTCCATCGCCAGTCTCTCCGGAAGCGCTGATGTGTTGGAAGCCTTGGGCGTAAATATCGACTTGCAGCCGCACGAAGTGGAGTTGATGATCGAAGAAATCGGGCTAGCTTTTCTTTACGCGCCACTATTTCATCCGGTGATGGGAAAAGTTCTCCCGCCGGAGCAGGATCTGGGCATCAAGACAGTTTTTTATTCTATTATCGGACCGCTGATTAACCCAGCTTTTGCACCTAGGCATCTGCTAGGCGTCTACAAACTGGAGCTATTGGATATCGTTACATACGTGGCCAAAGAACTTGGGTATACCAACGCCATGTTTGTCCATGGGCTGGACGGACTGGATGAGATCTCTCTACTCGGGAAAACTCGTATCAATCACCTGAAAAACGGAGAAATTACCTCTACTGAAATTGCTCCGGAGGATTTTGGGCTAGCCCGGTGCTCTCTTGCAGATATTGCAACCGGTACTCCCGAGACTAACGCAGCCACCATCAATGGTGTATTTGCCGGCACAATCACAGGCCCCAGGCGCGAGGCAGTTATCTTAAACGCTGCCGGAGCACTTATTGTCGGTGGCAAAGCGGATTGTTTTCAGACCGGAATTGCTCTGGCATCAGAGTTAATAGACAGCGATGCTGCGACAAAAAAACTGCAAGAGCTTAAGGAAATGTCCAACAGCTTTGGAAAAACAGTATGAACACCCTATTTTCTGCGGCGATTGCCGCAGAAAATAGGGACGGTTACGTTGCAATCATCCCCGATATTAAGTGCTCTTCTCCAAAAGATGGCGACCTCCTCTTCAGACGCGATCCCGTGGAAGTGTCGAAACAGCTCATACAATATGGCGCCCCCGTGTTGTCTGTGGTTACCGAGCAGAAATATTTCTGCGGCAGCCCAAAACTTCTGCGGGACGTTGCCAAGAGCACAGGTGTGCCTATTTTGCGAAAAGATTTTATTACACGCGCTGATATGCTATCAGAAACAGTAGAACTCGGAGCAACGGCTGTTCTGTTGATTTGTGCTATCACCAATGAAAAAAATCTATCTATGCTCTACGAAAAAGCCTTGGATTTAGGCCTTGAGCCCTTGGTGGAAGTTCACAGTCACGCCGAGATGAAGCTCGCCAGTAAGCTGAGGGCACGGCTGATCGGCATCAATAACCGGGATATCAAAGTGCTTGAGTGCGATGACGGCAAACCAAGCCTGACGGCTACCCTTGCTGCCGGCATCTCAACAGGCACAATGTTGATCAGTGAAAGTAGTATTTCATCAGCGGATGAAGCAAAACTGGCGGTTTCCGCCGGAGCACATGCTATCCTTGTCGGCACAGCGCTCTGGCGTGCGCGTGACATGGAAGCGGCTTATCGGTCGTTGCGAGTCGAGAGGAATAATACATGCTGCCGACAGTAAAAATCTGCGGGATTATGCGCACAGAAGACGTGGCTATGTGCCTTAGGCATGGTACCGATATACTAGGGTTTGTCGTGGATTACCCACAACCAGTTCCGTGGAATTTGAGCGTCGCCTCCGCCAAAGAGCTGCTCTTAGCCGTCTCCGGACGAGCAAAAACCTGCATTGTTACCGGCGGTCCGCCGGATAAAGTACTCGCTCTCTCCCGAGTGCTCCAGCCAAATTATATCCAACTGCACGCTGGTGAAACGCTTGCGGATGTCCAACATATTGTCGGTGAGCTTAGCGGAAGCGGTATTAAGATAATCAAAGCAATCTTTCCGGATACCCCAAATTTGGAAAGGACTGCTGCAAACTTTTGCGCCTTGGGCATACATGCGTTGCTTTTTGATGCGCGCACGCCAGCTAACGCCGGCAATGGCGGCGCCGCTGATATCTCTCTTTTTCGCAAGTTGCAACTGGCCGTAAGCACCCCTGTCATCCTAGCAGGAGGCATAAACCCAGAAAATATTGCGGATATTATTCTTATGTCAAAAGCTCGAATTATTGACCTTATGACCGGCGTAGAACGCTGTCCGGGTGTAAAAGATGAAAGCAAAATTGTCGCCTTATTTCAAGCATTACAAACAGAAATCCATTGATATTACCAAATGAACAACCCCGCGGCAATCTGCGAGGTATCCAAGGGGTGATTATTCATACAAGCCCAAAGCCCTGCGTCTTAATATGGCGGTGCAGCATATGGGAAAGACTTATATTCATCAGTTCCATAGACATAGTTCTCTAAAAACTTTGAGTAAAAGGAACGCAAGTTTATAAGCTCTTCCGGGTAAACGATAATACGGGAAGCAAGAGGATAATAAATCACATGTTCATTACAAAGCACAGAATAAATCTCACCGTTTAGACAGAAGGTTATTCTAAAGTACCTGTCTGGATTCATAAATGATATAAAACCCATCTAAGAAATCATCCGGCATAGCTAAGTCCTCTTCATCTAAAGAAGCCAAGATATCATTTGCTTCTTCATCATTGGGTACGACACCCTCGGCTCCAAGCGCAAGATCAGTACCAAGCGGCACATCAGATATTACACAGCCAAGAGGCAATGCTAAAAGCATTAATCCGATTACAGTCAACAATAACTTCTTTGTCATAACTAATGCGATAGTTTTGATCGAATTACTCCATTGTATTTTCATGATGATGCCTCTTTGGCTCTGTATATTACTCAGTGTTATCAAATGCATTTATTTCTGTAATAGCAACTTCGACTCTTGTATTTAATTGGTAAACAGCTCTAAGCACATTATTTCTGCTAGGTTCTGCCAAATAGAAAACTAAAAATCTTTGATCACCAATTAACCCAATATCTCTTATTTCTGAGAACGCAAACTCCGGGAAATCGGCAGGTATCCACTCTTTTTCAATGAGCGACGCATTTTCAGTTAGCAACACCATAACCGTGTCATATGAAAAATAGCCCCCTGGGTCAGATATCATCCTATCATCGTTTCTCGAATTTGACAAGCACGTAATGGATAAAACAGTTACGAGAGCCGGAATCAATGTAACTAAAAAAATCAGTGTTGACTTTTTCATATCCAAGCTCACCATCCTAGTTAAAAGTGTAACAGGAAGTCCTTCTCATACTATGTAAGTATAGCACATAAGCACTAGCCGGTTACGCCAGACATGCATTGACTGCCATTGTTATCGCTTCAAATGCCCGTTGCGGGGTTGTTTTCTTCTATTTAGGTCGATTTTACTGTGTTTTCAATGCTTTTTGAAGTTTTTAGTATCAATTTCGTATCGCTCCAGAAAGCTCTTATGCCTAGAGGTTTTCCGAAATCGGAAAACCTCTAGGCTACCTCTAAAAACCGATGCGCAAAGCTTCATAAAAGAGGTGTAATTATGCATGAAATAGATAGGATTTTTCACAGAGGAAAGGCTCTATTTCAAGGGTTGTTTTATGGAGCTATAGGCTATAAAACTGTTCAAAAGGCATTCGTTGT
>WRDV01000009.1 GCA_009779655.1 Dehalococcoidia bacterium | reverse complement strand
TCGGTTGTTAACGTGCGTTTAATTATTGCTTAAGCGTACGATGCTGCCGCACACCTTTTGCCAATGTTATTCACCCACTAAAATTTCCCTTTAAAACCTCTTGACATTTAATAGCTGGTCTCTTAATTTTATTACGCGATTTGGTTACTCGCTGTGTATGGCATTAAAGGGTTGTATCGGTACGTACTATTCAGTTTAACTTATTATAGTTGGGGTTACTCTCAAATGTAAATACGACTCTATGTTTCCGTAGAAATGCGGCAACTCAAGCAATATTGTCCCCATCGAACCAATGCAGATGTCAATGCGGTGAAAGCAGTGCTTATATTTTTGTCAATAGCAACCCAATGATAATTCCGACAAGCAAAACAATCATGGGGATACGGTCTTTGCTAATGTTAATAGACTGAGGCAGTATTTCACCGAATACAGCATATAGCATAGCTCCTCCGGCGATGGAGAATGAGAGCGATAGTGCGGCGTCGGAAATACCACCGGTCCAAACACCGATTAGTGTACCCAAAACGATGGGTGTTCCTGCTAGAACTGTTAGTGAGATAGCTTTCCATTTTCTCAGTCCGCCAGAAATAAGCGGAGCAGAGATAGCCATGCCCTCGGGAATATTATGTATGCCGATCATAAGAGCAAGCGTGCCTCCAAGAGCAATATCGTGATTTCCGGCTGCGCCAATAGCCAATCCCTCCGGAATGCTGTGCAAGCCAATCACAAAAAACATTAGCACACCTGAGCGGAATAGGTTCCTTGTGCGCGTAATCATCTCATTTTCATGAAAGAATTCCTCATATGTTTCATGGAGTTTTGTGGCTTTATGGCGAGAGTTTGATACCTTGTCTATTATTTGATTCAGTAGCAATACCATTACTACGCCGATAATTAGACCTAAAACAGCAATGGTTGTATTGGCGTACTGTGTCGCCTGCGGTATCAACTCAAAGAAGACGATACTTATCATAACACCGCTGGCAAATGATAAGAAACTGCTGATCGTTTTATCTGTGCGGCTACCCAAAACAGCCGTTAGTATCCCACCAAAGCCCGTTCCGCAAATGCCGGCAATAATACTCATGATGATGACATCCATGGAAAACCTCTTGACTAGAGTTAGTTATTGCTAACCAAACATATGTTAGCATGAGCTAACTCAAATAGCAAGAATCAGTGGTAAAAATAGTCTGCATCCCATTGGATTTTTAATGCAGGTATGCTATTATGAGTTAGTCAGCAATAACCGCATTGGAGGTGGAAATATCTTGAAAACACCTGAATCGACGGAAGATTATTTAGAAACTATCTTGATGCTGAGCCATAGCGGAACTCCGACACGCTCTATTGATATTGTGAATGAAATGGTTTATTCCAAACCAAGTGTCAGCATCGCGATGAAAAAATTGCGCGCGAATGGGCATATTGATGTCGACGCCAACGGTTATATAACACTAACTGACAGCGGGCGCGAGATAGCGCAAAAAATTTATGAGCGCCACAAGTTGTTTTCCGATTGGCTCGTTTTTTTAGGTGTTGACAGAGAAACAGCTGTAAATGACGCATGTAAAATCGAACATGGCATGAGCGACAAAAGTTTTTTTGCGATACAAAAACATTTTGAATATTGGAAAAGAAGCCTTTATAAACAATCCTCTAAAAAGGGTAGTTGAAAAATAAAACGAAGGAGCTGTAGATTTGAAAGACTTAAAGGGGACCAAAACTGAAGCCAATCTCGCGGAGGCATTTGCAGGAGAATCTCAAGCCAGAAACAAGTATACCTACTTTGCTTCTCAGGCAAGGAAAGACGGTTATGAGCAGATAGCGAACTTGTTTTTGGAAACGGCCGACAATGAGAAGGAACATGCTAAAATTTGGTTTAAACTGCTTCATGACGGCGCAGTGCCTGATACGGCAACAAACTTAAAAACAGCCGCAGGCGGTGAAAATTTCGAATGGACAAATATGTACGTGAAGATGGCCAAAGAAGCGCGGGAAGAGGGCTTTGAGCAAATCGCGGTTCTGTTTGAATCTGTCGGCAAGATTGAGAAAGAACACGAAGCAAGGTATCTGACGCTTTTAGAGAATATCGCCGAAAATAAGGTTTTCAAAAAGGCTGAAAAGCAGGCTTGGCAGTGCGCTAATTGTGGGCACATACATGAAAGCACGAATGCTCTGGAAGAATGCCCTGTGTGCAATCATCCGCGAGCTTACTTCCGTATCGTTGCTAAAAACTATTAAGGTGCCGAATTAAGCAAGATAGATAAACACAGACCCAAAGGCTTCCTATCTTTGGGTCTGTGTTTATCCGGATAAATCTACAAGTTTTAGTCCGCGGTCGCTACAGTTTAGCCATTCATGGTACTTTTCCTGCGTAGCAGGAAAAGTACCATGAATGAGTTATAAATAGATCTCACGACTAAATGTTGCGCATAGTGAAAATCGCTATCTGGCAATCCACGCTCCGTTTAAACCGCAACATTTAGTCGTGTAAGCAATACTTCTGAGAAAGTATAGGATCTTGTAACCGCTAGTTATTATTTATGGCATCAATAGGTTTCTTGTTGGATATGCGTGTTGTAGGCAGTACACTGGCAATAAATGCTGCCCCAATACTCACCACCAAAATCAAGATCAATTGGCGTAGTCCAAAAGAAAACAGTGTGATAATTAGCCCGTAATTATTCCTGAAATTGGAGTTCAACAGCATGCTGAAACCGAACACCGCAATTACGGCAAGCGCAAAATTAATCAGCGCGATAACCAAGCTTTCGTTAAAGAATATGCCGAATACATCACTGGAACGTGCGCCGACAGCCCTTAGTATGCCTATTTCACGTTTTTTATACGAGATACTGGTGGAGATGAAGTTCATCATCATTAAACTGGCGAACACTGCAAAAAATATGCCAATATATAGAAATGCTGTTGCCATACTTTCAACGATGCTATTTAGTGATTCAAGCGAAGAAGACACCTCATTCTTAAGGGCATATCTTACGCCGTCATTAGTTTCATAACTGAACTTGATCAAATTTAAGTCTGTGTTGTTGTTGCCTGTCAACGGTGCCACGGCATATTTTATTGGATTACTATCTAAGTCAATAACATCCTCAAAAAATGCATCGGAGCTGATAAGTAAAAAAGGATTCGAAATGGAATCTATGCTAGCGTGCACGCCTACAATTTTCATGGCTGTCTTTTCCATCCAGCTATTGGCGCCGAAATTGCCATGCGCCCGTGGATAACAAGTCTTGCCTAACGTTTCTTGTAAGTAAGCGCCCTTTTCTGTGTCAGGCAGCGACTCCCAATCTTCTACCCAAATATAGTTTTGAGTCATTTCTCCATATATAGTTAGTGCTGTTTCTAACGATACAATAATTTCGTGTTCCGCAAGAGCACTCGGAGCAGAATATCCATTTGCCCATATGATTTTACTTTTATCGGCTGGGGATATTTGCGAGTAAGGAACAATACCATCAGCGGGACCGCCGTAATATGCGCTGCTGTTACCTGCCAAAAACCATCAATATAATCAAATCTGCTTTGCGTAAAAGAGTAGATTAGCACACCAAATGTGATAGCCAATCCCGTTGCAAGTAAAAGAATTCGGTCTACTATCTTTTGCCTAAAATGGTTCATTTGGAATCTCCACGCCCGAGAAATCAAAGACTTCTTCAATCGATTTGCCAAAGCACTTTGCAATTTTATAGGCAAGAGGCAGTGATGCCGTATATTTCCCAATCTCGATAGATGTGATAGTCTGCCGCGTCACGCCGACAGCCACTGCCAACTCCTCTTGAGAGAGTCTGTGTTTTTTCC
The DNA here is from genome assembly GCA_009779655.1 of Dehalococcoidia bacterium. GTDB lineage: Bacteria > Chloroflexota > Dehalococcoidia > Dehalococcoidales > UBA1222 > WRNG01. Next base: position 14,186 of record WRDV01000009.1, on the reverse strand, counting down.
GCAACTCTGGGATTATAGTTTTCAAATTATGCACACTTAAAATACAGTTTGCCTTGCATTATTAGCATATTATGCTTTGCAAATATTGTCAAGTATACCATGCAAGATGATTATGCTAAAAGCAGTTAAGCACTATAAAAAGGTTGCCATAGAGGTTTAATTGGCATTTGGCATGATAGAGTGCCCCAAAGTAAGTTTATTTGGCTATGAATTTCACAGCCATTCCGAGAATATGCGGCTATACGAGGCGGTCAGCAAAATGAGCTTTCTTTGCTACGTTAGGATGAAGTAGAAATAACGCTATCCCAATTCATCGGCTAATTTGCGCCCGCCTAACAGATGCATATGCAGATGTTGCACTACCTGTCCTCCCCAAGGTCCGCAGTTGATCGCAATTCGATAGCCATTTTTATCAAGGCATTCCTGCCTGGCTATCAGATTTACTGCATGTAGCAGATGACTCAACAGTGGCTGGTCGGTCGCATCTATGGCTTCTAGGTTAGGGTAGTGTTTTTTGGGAATGATAAGGATATGAGCGGGGGCTACGGGGTGTATGTCGCGGAAAGCAAAAACCAGATCATCCTCGAATATTTTGTTGCTGGGAACGATTCCGTTGATGATTTTGCAGAAGATACAATCTTCCAAGTTTTCCTCCTAATAACGGCGGTATTTTGCGATTTGTTCTTCGAATAGATTTCTGCCGTGAATGTCATTTGCTACTATGGCCGGGAAACGTTCAACCTCAAGACGTAATATGGACTCAGCTTCTAATTCCGGATAGGCTACTACCTCAGCTTTGCGTACTGTTTTTGCCAGCAGCGCCCCGGCTCCGCCGTACGTTACAAAATATACAGAGTGATACTTTTTGATGGCCTCACGCACCCCCTGGGAGCGTTCTCCTTTGCCAATCATTGCACGCAATCCGGCCGATAACAGTTTAAGAGTAAAATCATCCATGCGTTTGCTTGTAGTGGGCCCGCATGATCCGATAATTTGTCCCGAACGAGTTGGAGACGGCCCCATATAGTAGATTGTTTGACCATGCAAGTTAAAAGGTAGCGGAAGACCGTTTTTAAGCGCCTCAACCAAGCGTTTATGAGCGGCGTCGCGGGCAGTATAAACTATTCCGGAAATTGAGACATGGTCGCCGGCGTGAAGTTTGGCAAGTTGATCTTCTTCAATGGGTGAGGCAATGTTCCATGTAGTCATCAGAGTGTTACCTCGCCGTGTCGCGCGCTGTGGCATTGCAGGTTTATAGCCAGCGGAAGACTGGCAAAGTGGCATGGGCGCGATTCAGCATGTACAGCCATAGCTGTCACCGTGCCACCCATGCCCAATGGCCCCACTCCAAGTTTATTGACGCTTTCTAGCACTTGGCTTTCTAGCGCGGCTACTTCAGGATTTGAATTAGGCTGCCCGGCAGGGCGCAACAAGGAGCGCTTGGCATTTTGCATAGCTTTTTCGGCGGTAGCTCCGATGCCAAGCCCAATTATTAGCGGTGGGCAAGAATTACCTCCGGCGTCCTGTACTGCGTATGTTACTGCGTTGATAATGCCTTGGGTTCCTGCCTCTGGCTTGAGCATAACTAGGCGGCTCATGTTCTCGGAACCGCCGCCTTTAGGCATGAAACTGATTTTAATTTGTTCGCCCGGCACAATTTCAGTGTGAATAGTGGGCGGTGTATTATCTTCAGTGTTAGTGCGAGCTGAGAATGGATCCTTAACCATTGATTTTCGCAGGCATCCTTCTTGATATCCTTGGCGTACGCCATCGGCTATGGCTGTATATAAATCGTCGCCTATGATATGCACATCCTGCCCTATATCAAGAAACACAACTGCTGTTCCGCAGTCTTGGCATAGAGGAGTGTTCTCCGATTTAGCTAGGCGTGCGTTCTCCAGTAACTTATCTAACACATCGCATCCAATAGGAGAAACCTCGTTCAAGAGTGCTTTTTCAATAAGCGTAAGTACGCCGTCATTCAACTCAAAATTGGTTTTCTGCGCAAGGTGGGCAACGGCTTTACTGATTTCAGCGGCGTTGATTTCTCTCATATCTGTGCTAATTCTAGCACGAAAGCGATGGGCGTGGTAATGCTTTTTTGAATCGTCGAAATAACTCTTGGCTTGAGGCTGAGCTAGGCGGGTATGAATTTTAGATAGTACAATAATCCGACGATGCTTTTAGCATCCTCAATCTCGCCTTTTCGTATCATTTCTGCCGCATCATGCAATGGTGTCCATATTATCTCGATTTCTTCAGTGTCGTCGGCGATAAGGCGTGATGGAACAAGCTCATAAGCCAAAAACAGGTGCAAATACTCATTGGTAAACCCTGGAGCTGAATAGAACCCGCATAAACGGATAAGTTTTTTCGGATAATAGCCGGTTTCCTCTTGTAACTCGCGCTTCGCGGCATCTTCTGGTGTTTCGCCATGGTCAATGCCGCCGGCTGGTATTTCCAATAGTTCTTTGTTTACTGCGTGGCGGAATTGTTTTTCCAGCAATATGCGCCCGTCTGCACCCAGTGCTACTATGGCTACCGCTCCGCGGTGCTCAATAACTTCTCGTTCGGTCAGCTGCCCAGATGATAACTGAACTTTGTCTATACGCAAGCTGATATTGTGCCCGGTATAGAGTTTGTTGCCGGATAGAATGCGGTATTCAGACATTATTTAAATCGGTAAACCATTGCTATTTCGTCGCAGTTAGGAAATTTAGGGCAACGGTAGCACTCTCCCCAGATTTTATGCGGCAGGACATCTTTATCTTCCTCGTGAAAGCCGCATTTTTCAAAAAATGATTTAACATAAGTTAGGACAAAGATGTTCTGAATGCCGAGATCCTCGGCTTCTTTCAGACAGGCTTCAACCAGCGCTTCGCCCAACCCTTCCCGCTGATGTTCTTCGCTGACAGCCAAGCTTTTTACTTCGGCCATGTCGCTCCACGCTATATGCAGCGCGGCGCAGGCAACAACCCTGCCGTCATGGCGCGCCACATAGAAATCACGCAAGTTTTCGTAAATCTCTGACAGCGGGCGCGCTAACATTTCGCCAGCCTCGGCAAAGGAGTTAACAATTTTCTGTATGGTGAGGGCGTCCTCAATATTGGCTTTTTCAATTTTATATGTCATACGGCGGTCCTTTTTAATTTACGACTTAGCGAGACGTAAAAATATTCCGGCGGGGCAATGCGCAGAAAGCGCGTGCGTTTTGTGCCGCATCGTACGGTGACACTGTCCCCATCGAATAGTTCAATGCTGATATGTCCATCAATGGACAGGGTGGCCGGACTTGTTGCGGAGAGCTTAAGCGTGACGACGCTTGCGGAGCTGAGTACTAGCGGATGTTGTAAAGACACGTGCGGCAATATAGGAACAAGCAAAATGTCTGCGGATTTTGGGTTAAGTATTGGTCCTCCGGCGGCTAAGGCATAGCCTGTACTGCCTGTGGCGCTGGCGACCAATGCGCCGTCGGCTTTGTATGTGTCTACTACGGCTCCATCCACGCTGGCGGTGACTTCTATAATACGGGCAATAGCGCCGCGAGCCATGACAACATCATTTAACGCGTTGAAATACAATGTTTCTTTTTTGCCGTTTACATTGTGTTGTAATTCTGCATCCAGCATAGCGCGCTCATCGCACCAGCCCTTGCCGGCTAACAGTGCCAGCAGTTTTTCACTGCCGTCGTTAGGTTGTATTTCGGTTAAGAATCCCAGCTGTCCGAGGTTGATGCCGGTGATGGGTATAGGTGCTCCGTTAAGTGCCTGTGCTACGCGCAGAATTGTACCGTCTCCGCCCACAGTGAAGATTAAGTCTGTGTTTGGAAAATGCCGGCGTAACTGCGCAGTATCCCAAGCTGAGCATTGCCAATACTCAAGACTATGGGCTTGCAGTATGGCGCTTAGTTTGTGGATTAACTCAGGTACTCTTGCGTTCAGCGGATGGTAGGCGATTCCGACTTTTTTCATAGATGAAGCAGCACTCCTAATGGATAGGCAGTTTAACAACCTGTTTAGTAGACTGTCAAGCGTCTAGCGGCGCGTGGAAAGCAAAATAAATATGATGCCCGCCAGCATAATAAGCCCGGCTGCGACAGAGATGATAATGATGCGGTCAATTATTAACCATAGGATGTAACCTAGGGTTGTTACGCCCACGATAAGAAGGGCGATACCAAGCCAACGCATCGTAAACGCATGCGTGTTATTACTGCTGTGCCGCTCTTCGCGCTCTGTGGCGTCCGCACGCCGCGCAAGCGTACTTTGCCGTGTCGTTTTACTTACGCCTCGTCGCGAAATGCGCATGCCTGTCAAAATGACACACAATATAAACAGTATGAGAACAATTTGCCAAAACCCGAATGCCACAAAATCCCCGCCACGGTAGTTTTCTAATAGCATAGCACAACTTACATATTCATAAAACACAAGCGCCCTGTATGGCGTTTGTCGACAAGCAGCCGTAAATAGCGATTCAAAATGGCATTGGTTGGCGTATGCCCCTTGACAAATAAGTGTTAGACATGATAGGATTAGCAATCTATTGGTGAGATTGCTAATATGTTGAAACCACGAGAAGAGCTGATACTTAACTCTATCATACGTCAGTATGTTTTGCGGGTTGCGCCGGTATCTTCATCCAGCGTATTGGGTGAATGCGGACTAGACGTAAGCTCGGCTACTGTGCGTAACGATGTGGCTCGTTTAGAGGAGGAAGGCTATATCGTGCGTCCGCACCATGCTGCCGGTTCCATGCCGTCTGACAAGGGTTATCGCTATCATGTGGCGAATTTGAAGAGGCAGGAATTGCCGCTTGAGGAACAATTTCTTATCAATCATCTATTCCATCAAGTGGAGGATAAACTGGAAGAATGGCTTAATCTGGCGGTAACGTTGTTGTCTCAGCAGGTTAAGAATGTGGCGGTTGTTACTACGCCGCGTCCTGCAGCGACGCAGTACAAACATCTAGAAATTGTATCCATTCAGCCGCATATGGCGCTGGTTGTGTTGGTATTGCATGGCGCTAAAGTGCGCCAGCAGTTGGTGAACTTTGAAAGAGTTACGACACAGGAAGATCTGACGAATATAGCGAAGCATTTGAATCAGCTATTTGCCGGCTTAAGCATATCGCAGATTGAACTCAAAATTGCGGAGTTGAGTCAGTCTGAGCAGCTGATTACGCAGCATGTGTTGCGGATATTACAGGCTGAGGATGCGCGCAGTGGGCGCGAAATGTTTCTGGAAGGCTGGCATTTTTTGATTAATCAGCCTGAGTTTTGTCAGGGGCCGCGCTTATTGAACCTGATTCGCTTGGCCGAGCAGAAAAAACTGGCGGATTTGATGCTGTCGTATGACTCGGCGGGGTATGGCGTGCGTGTTATTATCGGGCGCGAAAATAAAGAAGAGGCTGTACATGATTGCAGTTTGGTAATCAGCCGATACGGACTGCCATGGGCGCCACTTGGGAGTATCGCTGTTGTCGGACCTACGCGCATGGAATATGAGCGCACGATAGCGGTATTGAACTACGTTTCTTCCTTGATTAGCCTATTGGTAACAGAGCTTTATGGCGGTGTGCCGGCTAGGCAAACAAGTGCGACGAATAATTAGTTTTATTGGATGGAAATATGCTGAATTTTGAATCTGGTGCTAAACATGGAGGTGAAGAGAAAATGCCAAGCTTTGAGGAGCAGTCTTACTCGGAAAGTCCAGATGCTCTGCGTCAAGAACTTGATGAAGCCAAAGCGAAGGCGCAGGAGTATCTTGATGGCTGGCAGCGCAGTCAGGCGGATTTTACTAACTTTAAAAAACGCTTGGAGCTGGACAAGTTGGAGGCGATCAAATATGCCAATGCTGAGTTAATGCTTAAAATATTACCGGTATTAGATGATTTCGAACGAGCTGCGGAGCATGTTCCGCAGCAGATGGCATCTGACCCATGGGTGGGCGGCGTCAATGGTATTGCCCGTAAGCTTGAGACCACGCTTGAGACATTAGGGTTGAGCCATATTGCAGCGCGAGATGAGGTATTTGATCCGTGTGTGCACGAAGCAGTCAGCAGCGTTCCCGGGCCTGACGGCGTGGTTATGCGTGAGCTGGAAAAAGGCTACAAGCTGAATGAGCGTGTGCTTAGGCCTTCAAAAGTAATGGTAGGCAACGGCGAAGATAATACATAAGTTAAACATGTAAATTTTTAATAATTAAAAAGGCAATAATAGAAAGGAGAATAATAAAATGGGTAAAGCAGTTGGTATTGATTTGGGGACAACTTTTAGCGAAATTGCCGTCATGCAAGGTGGCGAGCCGGTGGTTATTCCATCTGCGGAAGGCGGTAATATCACGCCTTCTGTAGTAGCTGTGAGCAAAACGGGCGAACGCTTGGTAGGGCAGGTGGCTCGCCGTCAGGCGATTGTTAATCCTGAGAATACGATATACCTGATCAAGCGTTTCATGGGCCGCAAATGGAACGAGCCTGCCGGACGAGAACTTAGCATCGAGGAAGATGCTAAGCGCAAGCCGTATAAAGTAACCCGCGGTTCTAATGATGAAGTGAAGGTTGCCATGGGAGATAAGGAATATACTCCGCCGGAAATCTCAGCTATGATTCTGCAGAAGCTGAAAGCAGACGCAGAGGCCTATCTTGGCGACAAAGTGACTGAGGCTGTCATTACTGTGCCGGCTTATTTCAACGATGCCCAGCGCCAAGCTACCAAGGACGCCGGTCAAATCGCCGGGCTCAAGGTACTGCGTATAATCAACGAGCCTACCGCAGCGGCTTTGGCTTATGGTATGGATAAGAAAAAAGATGAGACCATTGCGGTGTATGACCTTGGCGGTGGTACCTTTGATATTTCCGTACTTGAGCTAGGCGACGGCACCTTTCAGGTAAAATCCACTGCAGGTGATACTCACTTAGGCGGCGATGATTTTGATCAGCGCATTATGGATTGGCTGGCGGATGAGTTCAAGCGCGACCAGGGTATTGATCTGCGAAACGATAAGATGGCCATGCAGCGTCTTAAGGAATCGGCAGAAAAATCTAAAATAGAGCTTTCTACGGTGCAGTCCACTGAGGTAAACTTGCCATTTATCACAGCTGACGCATCGGGGCCTAAGCACCTTAATATAACACTGTCGCGCTCTAGGCTTGAGCAATTGGTTATGGATCTAGTTGAGAAGACCTTGGGGCCATGCAGACAAGCGCTTACCGATTCAGGCAAGACAGCCGCGCAGATTGATGAGGTTATTTTAATCGGCGGACAAACGCGTATGCCGCTGGTGCAGCAAAAGGTGAAGGAGTTATTCGGCAAAGAGCCGAATAAAGGCGTCAATCCGGACGAGGTGGTGGCTGTCGGTGCCGCCATTCAGGCCGGAGTACTCAAGGGAGAAGTCAAAGATGTTTTGCTTCTTGATGTTACTCCGCTGACACTGGGCATTGAAACTATGGGGGGCGTTGCCACGCCGCTTATCTCGCGCAATACCACCATTCCTACATCTAAAACACAGGTGTTCAGTACGGCTTCGGATAACCAGCCAAGCGTGGAAATTAATGTGCTGCAGGGAGAGCGCTCAATGGCGGGGGACAACCGTCAGCTTGGCAAATTCGTGCTGGATGGCATTCTGCCTGCCCCGCGCGGCGTGCCTCAGATTGAGGTTACCTTTGATGTTGATGCCAATGGTATTCTCAATGTTAAGGCGCGCGACAAAGGTACCGGTAAAGAGCAGAAGATTACCATCACTGTCTCATCAGGACTTTCGAAGGATGAGGTGGAGCGAATGCAAAAAGAAGCCGAGTCCCATGCCGCCGAAGACAACAAGCGCAAGGATGAAGCTGAGGCGCGCAATATAGCGGACAATACGGCTTATCAGGCAGAGAAAACATTGCGTGATAACAAAGACAAGATTCCTGAGGATCTTGCGGGTGAAGTCAACACAAAAATTGAAGCTGTCAGAGCGGCTATTACCGCTAATGACGTGGAGCGTATGAAGAGCAGCGCTGAGGAGCTTTCTGTGTCTATGCAGAAGGTTGGCAGTCATATCTATGAACAAGGCCAGCAGTCTGCGCCGCAGGAGGGCGCGCCGGACGGCAGTGCAGATTCTCAGGGCGGTGACAAACCGGATGAGGGTACCGTGGAAGGCGAGTTCCGCGAGGTTTAATCTTTATCTTCCTAACACAATGTAATATAATTTCGTAGTACGGATGAAGGGCTGGATATTACTTCCAGCCCTTCATCCCTAACTTATTGGACGGGATATATCGAGTGGCTGCTCGTCGAGATTTGTATCAAGTGCTGACGGTACGCCGTGACGCTACTCCGCAGCAGATTAAGACGGCTTTTCGCAAGAAGGCTATGCGCTATCATCCGGATCACAATCCGGGCAAGGAAGCGTGGGCTAATCGCAAGCTGAAGAGTATTATTGAAGCGTACGAGGTCTTAAGCGATCCGGCTCGCCGTGATGCTTATGATTGCCGTCTGGCGCAGGCTGAGATGATGCTTAAGAGCAGGACTACAGCGCGTCGGTCGAAATCTGTATCGCAGTATATGGTTGATATTATGCGCCATCGAGCTACCCCGTCGTGGGCACGCAAAATGGCTTTTGCCTTTGTCTTTTTTGACTATTATGTTAAAGAAACCAAAAAAGTTAAGTAGGGAAGCAGATGACTGCCAAACGTGATTATTATGAAGTGTTGGGAATAAGCCGGAACGCCGGCAGTGATGAGATTAAGCAGGCTTTTCGAAAGCTAGCTTTCCAGTACCACCCTGACAAGAATCCTGGAGCTGATGCTGCCGATAAGTTTAAGGAAGCCAGCGAGGCTTACCAAGTATTATGCGATCAGGAAAAACGCCAGGCTTATGACCGCTTCGGACATGCCGGTGTTGATGGTGCAACACGCGGCTTTGAGGGTTTCGGAGGCATGGGCAGTATCTTTGAGGATTTTTACAACTTTTTCGGCGATGCCGCCGGCGGGCGCAATGCCTCGGTGCGCGGTGAGGATATCCATGTTTCGCTGGACCTGACTTTCGAAGAGGCGGCGCTGGGTGCGGATAAGGAAATTCGTATCCAGCGCAGTGAGAACTGTTCGGTATGCCATGGCAGCGGTGCTAAGCCTGGCACGCAGCCGCAATCATGTCCTGAATGCAAAGGAAGCGGGCGCGTTCAGCGTGTTCAGCAAAGTTTGTTTGGGCGCTTTACCAATGTCATATCGTGCCCGCGTTGTTCTGGCAGTGGACAAATAATTACTGATGCCTGTCCCAACTGCCGCGGCAGCGGGCATGAGCGTTTTGCACGCAATATCAATCTTTCTGTTCCGGCTGGCGTTGACAATGGCATACGTATGCAGATGAGCGGACAAGGGCACGCCGGCGAGCGCGGCGGAATGCCGGGGAATCTAATGGTGAGCATTAGGGTTAAGCCGCATGAATTTTTCAAGCGCGAAGACAGTAACATTATTTACAATCTGAAAGTGAACTTTGCTCAAGCCGCTTTAGGCGTGGATTTGACGGTGCCGACTATCTATGGAGATGCTCAAATTAAAATTCTTGCAGGCAGTCAAGGCGGTGAAGTATTTACGCTTAAAGGCAAGGGCATACCTCATTTCCGCCGTTCCGGCAAAGGGGATCAGTTGGTATGCCTAACGGTAGTCACACCTAGCAAGCTTACCAAAGAACAGAGGAGCTTGTTTGAGGAATTGGCTGTAAGTTTTGAGGCGAAGAAGAAATAGGATTAGTAAAGCCCATTTTCAACGCGGCTTACGTCTGAAAAGTTTCCAGCGGCGGCCTGTTAGCTCATGTCGGCAGGATGTGCCGAGTATTTCAGGGATGACGCTACGGACAGGGGCGTTTTCACAGATGATAGTATGGATTTTCTCAGTGATGGGCATTTCCAGCATCAGTTTTTGCGCTTGATCCCATACTGCTACTGTGGTGGTCACGCCTTCGGCCACACCTGCCATGGAAGCTAAAATCTCGTCAAGTTTCTTGCCATTGCTTAGCTCAAGCCCGACATGATGGTTGCGGCTTAAGCTGGATGAGCATGTTGCTACCAAATCTCCCATGCCGGCCAGTCCTGACATAGTTAACGGGTTGGCGCCAAGTGCCACGCTGAAAGCCGCCATTTCGGTCAGCCCGCGTGTTATGAAAGCAGCCTTTGCGTTGTCGCCATAGCTTAGCCCGTCAATCATACCGGCGCCTAAGGCGATAATATTCTTGAGCGTTCCGCCTAACTCGACACCGATGATGTCATGATTGGTATAAACAGCAAGGTTAGGTCCACTGAATACTTTCTGTGCTTTTAAGGCGGTGGACTCGCTTTGGGCCGCGACTACGGCGGCGGCGGGCAGTCCATCCAATATCTCGCGGAATAGGTTCGGGCCGGACAAAACACAAATATTCTTATGGTACGTTTGAGCAATTTCGTCGGAAATAACCTGGGACATGCGCTTATTAGAGCCGATTTCGAGTCCCTTAGCTGCACTGACAATTAACTTGTGCGCATTGAGATAAGGCTTAACCAGCTTAATATTTTGACGCATGGTTTGTGATGGCACGGCCATAACTATAACATCGGATGAAGAAACTGCTTCATCAGCAGATGCGGTTAAGCTAAGCGATGCGGGGAATACAGCATTGCCTACTATGCGCTTGTTGGAACCTTTGCTGCGCAGCTGTGACACTTCTTCCTCGGTGCGCGCTAACAATGATACTTCTAAACCATGCCGAGCCAGCATGATAGCAATAGTTGTGCCCCAACTTGTTGTGCCTACGACACATATTTTGGACATACTTCCCCCTTTTGTTACTCAAAGAAACAGTTTAGGGAGTTGCGCTTGAGTCGGGCGCGGTTTTTTGATTTAACTTACGCTCTTTCCCTGCCAACAGGCGCTTGATATTGTCGCGATGCGCGATGACGATAATGATTGTGCCGAAGAGCGTGTATATTAGATATTCAAACGGTACGCCGTAGATCACGGTAAGCAGGATCATGAGGGCGTATGCGCTGAATACGCTAATAAGACTGCCAAGCGAAGCAAAGCCGGAAAGCCCTGCTCCGATAATGAGAACCTCGCTGCCGAATAAAGCGGCTACCGGATGGATAGCGGCTAAGCCTCCAATAAAAGTAGCTACGCCTCGGCCTCCTTTAAAGCGGGCGAATATGGGGAAAATGTGCCCCATGATGGCGCAGATGCCGACGATAGCGCGCGCCGCTGCGTATCCAAGGGTGATATGCCCTATTGTAAAATACGAATCACCCATGATCCAACCGGCCAACAGCACAGCGACAGCGGCTTTGAGCAAATCTCCCGCAACCACTAAGACGAAAGCCTTGCGCCCCAGTGTGCGTAGCACATTGGTGCCGCCTGTGCGTCCGCTACCGTAATTACGGATGTCAACTTTGGCTTGCAGCTTGCTTACGATTACCCCAAAAGGAATAGAGCCGAGCAGGTAGCCTATAATCATTGCCACAAGCAATTTAATCACAATCATCGCTATTTACTCCTAGTCTTAAAGACGAGACGTAACGGCGTTCCATCGAATCCGAAGTTTTGGCGCAGTTGATTTTCCAGATAGCGTTGGTATGAGAAATGCATGAGAGTGACGTCATTGACGAAGAAAACGAATGTGGGAGGATTTACTTCTGCCTGTGTAACATAAAGAAATTTGAGAATGCGGCTGCCTTTATGCGGCGGCGAATGTTTGGACAGCACTTGCTGTACCGTGCTGTTGAGCTCGCCTGTTCCAATGCGCTTAAGCCTTTCCCGATAAATACTTAATGCTTGAGGCATAATGGCAGAAATACCGCTACCATCCTGAGCGGACGCGTAGACGACGGGAGCGTGGCGCACAAACTTAAAATTTGCCCGTATACAACGGGTGACTTCATTCTTATCCAAAGCCTTGGTCAAATCCCATTTGTTAACGATAATGATAACACCTTTGTAGGCCTGCTGTATGTAGCCGGCAACGTGCACATCCTGAGCAGTGACCAGCTCGCTGGCATCAAGAACAAGTAGTGCTATATCAGCACGGTCAATGGCCTCAAGCGAGCGGATAACGCTGTATTTATCTACTCCCTCGCCTTGGCGACCGCGCCTCTTTATGCCGGCAGTGTCTATTAGTATCATGCTTTGACCCTCAAAGTCAAGGGAGGTGTCTATTGCGTCGCGTGTGGTGCCTGGTACGTCGCTAACAATAACACGCTCTTGTCCCAGCAGGCGGTTAAGCATCATGGATTTGCCAACGTTGGGACGTCCTACGATGGCTATTTTAAGACAATTTGCGGATTGGTTCGGCGCGACAGTAGCAGGTTGAGGCAATCGCGCCAGAATGACATCCAATAGCTCGTTGATGCCGCGTCCGTGATAGGCGCTGACAGTGATGGGCTCTCCCAATCCGAGCTGATGCAGCTCAGCGGATACTAGATCGTCTTTATAATTATCAGCCTTGTTTGCCACCAGGATGACGTTTTCTTTAATGGCGCGTAACTTGGCAGCAATATCCTGATCTGGCGGCAGCAGTCCATCCTTGGCATCCACTAAAAAGAGAACCAGAGAAGCTTCTTTAATGGCTGTGTTCACCTGGCGGTTAATATCATCGCTGAATCTGGAGCTGCCTTCACTTTCCACCCCGCCGGTATCTATGAGAGTAAATTCCCTCCCCATCCAGCTAACGTTGGCTGTCAGCCGGTCACGGGTGGTGCCGGGCAAGTCTTCCACAATGGCGATTCTACGTCCTGCCAAGCGGTTAAGCAAAGTGGATTTGCCTACGTTTTGCCTTCCCACAATAGCTATCAATGGGCGGATTGCTTCAATAGATGGTATGTTTGGTTTTTCAACCATGCGTCTTATTATCCTGTATGGTAGCGCTTGATGCTTATCGGTAGTCCGGCAGTATGCCGGCTCCTCCTAAAAGTTGTACCAAAACAGCTTTCTGGGCGTGCAGGCGGTTTTCGGCCTGATCAAAAACGACAGAAACGCGGCTTTCTATAACTTCTTCGGACACTTCCTGTCCGCGATGTGCCGGCAGGCAGTGCATGAATATAGCGTTTCTGTCAGCTATTGCCATGAGAGCGCTGTCAACCTGATATCCGATAAAGTCCTTCAGGCGTTTTTCGGTCTCAGCTTCCTGCCCCATGCTGGTCCACGTATCTGTGTAGACTATGTCAGCGCCTTGTACAGCTAAATATGGGTCGTGGTTGCATATGATTTCAGCCCCACTGGTCTCCGCCATAATTTGGGCGCGCTCTACTATTGTGCTATTCAGTTCATACCCCGCCGGCGAAGCAATCTTGAAGTTCATACCGGACAACCCGCAACCTAAGGCTAGGCTGGCGGCAACATTATTACCATCGCCTACAAAGGCTAGGGTCAGCCCTTTAAGAGTGCCTTTATACTCAAGTATGGTGAGCAGATCCGCTAGACACTGACATGGATGCTCCTCATCGGAAAGAGCGTTAACAACAGGAATATCGGCATAGTGCCCCAATTCTTCTAATGTTTGCTGGCTGAATGTACGCGCTACGATAATATCCGCGTAGCGTGATAGCGTGCGCGCTATATCCGCAACAGATTCGCGCCGGCCTAACCCTACTTCGGCAGGAGAAAGATATATGGCCTGTCCGCCTAGCTGGCGCATAGCCAACTCAAAACTGATGCGCGTGCGCAACGAAGGCTTTTCAAGAATGAGCGCTAGAGTTTTGTCGCTTAGCGCATGATTCCACCCTTTAGCCTTTAGTTCCACAGCCTCGGCTAACAACAACTGTAAATCAGTGTTGGAGAGGTCTGCTATAGAAAGAAAATCTTTCGTATGCATAGTCTTCCCTTGCGAAATACTGTCGATAGTATAGCAGAAATGATGAATATGTGAAGAATGAGTCTAAAATAGCACTTTGTTTGCCTTCGGCTCTGCTATAATGGCTCTATGATTGATAACAAATCGCGGCGCATACTGTTGGTTGACGGCAATAATCTAGTATATCGCGCATATCACGCAATTCCGCCGCTTTCGGTGCGTCGTACTGGCGAGCTAGTTAATGCAGTCTTCGGCTTTACCTCTATGTTGCTTAAGGTAATAGCAGGCCAGCGTCCGACGCATTGGGCAGTGGCTTTTGATAAGAAAGGTCCTACTTTTCGCCATAGTATGTTTACGGATTATAAGGCTAATCGCCCGGCCGCACCTGATGAAC
>WRDV01000008.1 GCA_009779655.1 Dehalococcoidia bacterium | reverse complement strand
TCTTATCCATAATAGCTGCTATTGCCGGCGTTATAGTCTTCATACTAACTGAGAACATGAGTAATCCAATGGTGCTAGTTGACCGGTGGACTATTGTCAACGCCATTATTCTCGTACTGGGAGTAGTGGGAGCCATGCTGACTTTCAGGCGCAGAGAGAACAAATCTCACAGATACTAGCCATAAGATATTACGTCGGCTGAGTCGTCCCAAGTTTATCTGGCATGGCATAATGCATGTTACGGAGATAATTGGCAGTTATTCCGCTTGGAACTTTTCACCCTTTGCGTAGCGGTTTTACGCACCAATCAGCTGAATACCGAGGCTTTGCGGAACGGATGGCTTCAAATTGCCGAGATCACAATATTGCGCCTCCGTTCCGTAAAGCAGAGGATATATTTCAGGATTGTCACTTATTCCACGTCGAAATTACCCCAGAAATAGTGTTGTGTTCGACGAATGTTCATAGCGAAAGGTGACGTGTATGTGTTTTGCATTTTCATACATCACCGCAATATGGGAGGAGGCGTAAGCACCAGAAAGATTACTATATACGTAAACCAAATGGTTTTGACGGGTTTAATTCGGAGAAATTGATACAAAATTTTTTAGAGGAGCTTTCTAGGTAGATGAAGAGAATTTTAACAATTTTGTTAGCTGCGGTGATGCTCATGGCGGTCGCGGCTCCGGTGGTGGCTACGATGGCGGCCGAAGATATTGATATCACCGCTACGTATAACAAGAGTGCCAAGGTAGTTACTGTCACGGTGGATGGTGTAACAGGAACGCAGGGCAATGTCAACAACAACAGCACGGTGGTGATTGTGGTAAATGGCTGGGAGGTCACTGTTGACGCTAAGGGTGATGTTGCCACTATTAAATCCAAGAAACAAGTAGCGCCTCCTGTTGTGAGTGATCCAGCGAAAGCTTTTGGTAATGGGAATCAAAAGATTGAAAATCAGTATGATAACTTGATTAAGCAGGACTTCAACAATGCGCAGTTCCACTGTAATGCTATCAGTGGCAATGGCAGAGTATGGCCTGTTATTCCTGTCGACATGAAAAAGTTCGACGGTAAATTATTATTTGCAAAAGCAGACGGAACCAAATGGAATCTAGTTGGAGTAGAAGACAAAAAAGGCGTTCAACTCGACATGGTCGTCTGCCCGCACTGCGGAAGCACGGAATGGATCACGTTCAGCAATAACAGCGGCGTGCCTGACGGCAAAAACATCCAGATGCAGCATCCGGGTGCAAATTTCACGATCGTCAAAGAATGGGCCAAGAACAATGCGCCATATGCGATAGGTGTCAAATTCTTCGCAAATTTCAAAATCACTTTATCAACAGGTAAAACCTTTGTGGCCGGCCCCGGCAAGTATTTCCTGCCCAGCGATTTAGAAGCTGTAGTTGAGGAGATTGCCTGCACTAATGGTTTTAGCTTAGATAAGGTGCTACTGAACGGCGAAGAAGTAACGATTGGCGCGATTGAAGGCATTGTAGGCGGCGATGTTGCCAAATTCGTTAATAGAGATGAACCGCAAGGCGGCATGTTGGGCACTATTTGGGCAGAGAAATGGGTTGGCGGGCAAAATATTGTGGGATGGGCTGTTGATACGTATGGGGAGGATGCTATTGAGGTAATAGCCGAGCTCTTTGAAGGTATGCGTTTTCAGCTTTATGCGGCAGCAGGTGACGGTGCAGATATTATTGGCGCTCCCATTTTATTCAACGGCGTTGATTATGTAATGATTGATTTCTCCGGAGTTATTGCCTTCACCAATGTTGAGCCCGGCTGGTATGCTATTGTTGAGAACTTTGTAGATGGTAGCCTTGCTCAGGAAATATTCAAGAGTATTGCGCCGCTGTACGTTTATGTTGGGCAGTCATGGGCAGATAACAGGTTAGGTTCAGGCGACGCAGGCGGTTATGAGCTTTTTGTTACTGATTTTGATTACGATGCTCCCTACACGGTTGTTAATGGCCATGGCGGCGGTTATGTCTTGGGCTATCCAGGTCTTAATAATACCGGTGATATTTTCTACATCGGAGTTACCAATACGAACACGGGTACAGTATACGATTCTTTCTGCGCAAATGCCGGCTCCAGAGCTTTTGCTGGTGAAAGCGGAATGGGTTGTAGCGGCTATTTAGTTGCGGAGAATTTCCGTAATGATGCCGAGCTTGCTGCTTTTGTGAGTGCGTATAACTATATCGCAGATACCTACGGCAATTTGAACGATTACAGAGCTATCACACAGATAATCACTTGGTATTTGCTGGGCAATATTGACAATCTTGATTTGATCAATTGGGCAGCAGTCGAAACTGGTACGGCTGCAGTTAAGGGAATTGAAGGCGCGCGTGGCATAGTGGAAGACGTAATCGCCAACTATGATGGTTATAAAGGCAATGGCACAGTCATCGATGTTGTTTATATGGTGTGCGAGG
Organism: Dehalococcoidia bacterium; assembly: GCA_009779655.1. Lineage (GTDB taxonomy): Bacteria > Chloroflexota > Dehalococcoidia > Dehalococcoidales > UBA1222 > WRNG01. Next base: position 18,821 of record WRDV01000008.1, on the reverse strand, counting down.
ATGGTCATGATTATTATGATTGCCAACCGCAACTTGTTCCGGTTTATGGCGAAACCATAATATTCGAAAATCAGCTTGCCTAGAAGAGCGTCCTAGATAAGCATACGGGTCTTAAAAACGCCCGATAAAATAACCACCCCTTCAAAGGGGTGGTTATTTTTTTTTGCATTTAGCGCACAAAGCAAGCGAGACAGTAAAACTCCTGTACCGCCTCTTTATTCGTGCCATAGATACCTCGGTTGATACGGCCATACAATCTTGTGATTCTTGGTATAATTGTGCTCAGCATGCTTAGCCTAAACAATTTATCCAAGTCATACGCGCAGCGCATACTTTTTAGTCAAGTGACTTTCAATATCGGCGCGCGCGATCGGCTGGCGTTATTAGGTGCGAATGGCTGTGGCAAAAGTACTCTGTTGGCTATTATCGCGGGGGATATGTCTTTCGATAGCGGCGAGATAACTCGTCGAAAAGAGCTGACCGTGGGCTATTTAAAACAGGAAAGCGTAAAAGGCGGTGACAAGAGCTTGTTGTCGGAAGTAATTGCTTCTGCGACCGCACTCAGCACTTTGGAGCGGCGCATACGCATTGTGCAGGAGGCTTTAGCTAACAATCCTGATATTGATACACAAACTCAGTTGATGTTTGAACTGGGTGATTTACAGCATCGCTTTGAAGCTGCTGATGGCTACAATGTGGAGCAGGAAGCGCGTGTCATATTGGGAGGGCTTGGCTTCAGAGAGGCGGATCTCGATAGGCCTATGTTTGTATTCAGCGGCGGATGGCGCATGCGTGCTGAATTGGCAAAAATACTGCTGCAAAATCCGGATTTACTGCTGCTGGATGAGCCGACTAATCACCTTGATTTGGAAACGCAGGTGTGGTTTGAGGAGTATGTAAGAGCATATCATGGAGCGGTGTTGCTTACTTCGCATGACCGCGCTTTCTTGAATCGAACGGTGAATCGCGTGTTGGCCTTTGAGCATAACAAGCTTTCTGTGTATTCAGGCAATTATGATGATTATGTGGAAGCAAGGCAGCAGGAAATGGAGATACTGCAAGCGACGGCACTGCGGCAGAGTCTGAAGATTGGACAGGAAGAACGCTTCATAAATCGCTTTCGCTATAAAGCGTCCAAGGCGTCGCTGGTACAAAGCCGTATCAAAAAGCTGGATAAAATTACTCGCATTGAGGTACCGCGCCTAGAGCGGAAAATAAGCTTTCATTTTCCGCTACCGCCTTACTCCGGTGTTGATGTAGTTATGTTAAGCCATGTGGATAAAGCTTATGGTGCCAATGTTGTTTATAGAGATCTAAATTTGCTGTTGCGTCGCGGCGATCGTGTTGCGTTAGTGGGGCCGAATGGGGCCGGTAAAACTACATTGCTGAAAATATTGGCGGGAGTATTGCCTTTTGAGAATGGCGAACGCAGACCAGGACATGCTGTTGTCAGCGCCTACTATGCTCAGCACCAGCTGGAGCTTTTGGAGCCGAACAACTCAGTTTTAGAAGAGCTTCGGCTGGCGGCTCCTCCCGGGATTGAGGATAAGGTTTTGCGCACAATACTGGGGGGATTTCTTTTTTCCGGAGACGATGCGCTCAAGCGGGTTTCAGTGCTTTCCGGAGGTGAAAAAGCGCGTTTGGCTTTGGCCAAAATGCTCACTCAGCCGGCTAATTTTCTGTTGATGGATGAGCCGACTAATCATCTTGACATTGCCTCGCGCGAGATGCTTTCAGATGCCCTGGAAGCATACAGCGGCACATTGTGTTTTATTACGCATGACCGCACGCTGATTCGTCAAATAGCGACTACTATCATAGATGTCAGTGGCGGGCAGGTAAGTGTATTCACAGGCGATTACGATGCTTACCTATACCACAAAGAAATGACAAGGGAGGCTACTTCTAAAACAGATTGCGCTACTGCGCAGGCGCAGCCTGCTGGTTCTAACTCTCGCCAGAAGCGTGCTCTTGTTGGTGAATTGCGCAATGATTATTATGCTAAAAGCACGCCGATTAACAAGCGCATCGAGGAGATTGAAACAGAGCTGGCAAAAACTGAGGCGCAGATAAAACATCTAGAGGATTGTTTTGCTCTGCCGGAACATTATAAGGATTCGCAAGATGTAGTAGCTAGTATTGAGTGCCATCGTGAGCTGAAGATGCATACAGGAAAACTGATGGCGGATTGGGAAAAACTCGTCTCTAATGCCGAGAGTTTGCGTATTGAATTTGAGACTGCTCTTAACCAGTTAGGAGATGGCGGTTAGCATGCTATGTCGGTAACGTGTGGTGAATCTATCCGCAAAGCGATGCAGTCGTTAGATGTCGCTTGGTGGCCAGGAGTTTATAAAGCACCATGTTTGAGCAGCAAGTTTGGAGCTGTGGCAATGGAATAAATCTTACGTGGTTCCATGTAGAAAAAGAGAGAATGCCCCCAAGGGAATTCGAATCCCTGTTGATGGCTTGAAAGGCCACTGTCCTAGGCCTCTAGACGATGGGGGCAAGACAACGCTAAAGTATAACAGAGAGCCTAGATGTTGGCAATTGCGATTTTTGTCAAATAAATATCTTTGTTGTATAATGGCTTGTTTAGCTTTATTGGAGGTACTGAGTTGGCCAATACCAAATCAGCGATTAAGGAAATTCGCGTAGCTGCAGCTCGTCAGGAACGCAACAAGTCTGTGCGTAGCTTTGCTAAGACGGCTTTAAACAAGGCCGGGAGCAGCATAGCTACTGGTTCTGCTGAAGCAAGTCATGATATAAAGGCTGCGATTAGCTCTCTTGATAAAGCCGCTGCTTCCGGCATTATTCATGCCAATGCTGCTGCTCGCAAGAAGAGTCGTCTGGTGAAAAAGTTCAATAAATCCGTAGCAGAATAGGCAGGTTCAGTTGATTGCATTAAACCGGACTGAGTACTCAGTCCGGTTTTGTTAATTTACGGCTTTAGCCGGTTGAGTACGTAGAACGTGCGAAACAATAAACCGCCAGCATAGCGAGAGCGCTATGTAAGTTTATGCACAGTCACCTTCTGTCTAGAATATAGAGCTATATCCCTAGAGCAAGCTACCCCTTTGAGGGGCGGTTAGGTTTATACAATACCTAACACAATCTCAAGCAAATCTATTGCCATTGGACACTGTTAAAAAATGTAGTCTATAGGCACTTGTCTATGGGTAGACAGCAGTCGCTTCTAATCCGGTGGTTTCAGGCAACCCAAGCATGATATTCATGTTTTGAATGGCCTGTCCGGCTGCGCCTTTTACCAAATTATCGATTGTGCTTATAACAATAACACGATTGGTGCGCTCATCTACTGTTGGGTATATCAGGCATGTATTAGAGCTCCACGTGTATTTGGAATGCGGCGGCGTATCTGTTATGCGCACAAAAGGCTCTTCTTTGTAGAAATCACGAAATAATGCTTTTATGTCGACATTGCCGGCATGACTGTTGAGCGAGGCGTATGATGTGGTTAGAATACCGCGTGTCATAGGAACGAGATGCGGCACAAAGGTAACTTCAAGGCGGGCGCCGCGCGATAGTTGTGCCAATTCCTGCTCAATTTCAGGCAAATGCCGATGGCCTTCCAAAGCATAGGCGCTTACATCTTCGTTAGTTTCACAGTAATGAGTTCCCATGCTTAGAGTGCGCCCTGCTCCTGAGATGCCTGATTTGCTGTCAATAATTATGCGGCTGTCAATGATATCTGCTTTTAGCAAAGGGGCTAACCCCAAGATGGCGCCGGTAGGGTAGCAGCCCGGGTTGGCCACCAAGCGGGCTTTGGCAATACTTTTACGGTACAGCTCCGGCAGGCCATATGTCGCTTCATCTAATAATTCCGGAGCCGGATGGCTGAAGTTGTACCATTTCTGATATAAGACGGCTTTTTTGAGACGGAAATCGGCGCTGATGTCCACTACCTTAACGCCGGCATTTAGCAATGGTTCTATCGCCACAGAGCTCTCTTTATGAGGCAAAGCTGAAAAGGCGAAATCCACATTGCCCAGTTCTGCCGTAATACTCAGATCCAAATGTGTTAGATGCGGAAATACCTCTCCAAGTTTCTTGCCGGCGGCGCTGCGTCCGCTGACAGAGGAGATTTCCACGTTTGGATGGCGGCTTAAAATCCGCGCCAGTTCCGCGCCTGCATAGCCTGTAACATTAACAATGCCTACCCGCACTGTGCTTCTAGGGTGTTCAACGTCCATAAATATCCTCCGTTACGCCAAATTCTTACCGATTGTCTACCCAATTGTCAATAGTTGTAAAGCGTTTAACGCCTATGTTTTTGTTACTGTCATGGCTTGGTAGAGAGTGTCAATAGACTTGTCTAGAGAATGTTTTTATTTTAGCACGTATGAGTTGTTGTGTTGTGTTAGACGTCAATTTCCTGCCCCTCATGCGCCATGATAATCTCGTGGGATAAGGTATTTGACACAGTTTCAAGCTCATAGGATATCTCGCTTTCTTGAGATGGGTTCATATGGACAACCACAATTTTGGGCAAATATCCCTTTATCGCGCGAAATAGTTGCAGTTCTTCCTGTAGTAGCTTAGGGGTAAAATGCACTTTCGCGTGTTCCGAGTTGCTGAAGCGGTTTGGGGCTGTCAACTCGGTTATGAGCAGGTCAGGCTCTATTTGTAACCAGCAGTCTTTCAGGCCCGGGCCGGTATCGCCTGTGTAAAAGAAGCTGCGGCCGAACTTTTTTATGATGTATCCTTGCGTAGGTACCGAGTGATTCACTGCTATTGGCATGACAACGTAATCGTCGATACTAAAAACAACGGAAGGCGGCATAATTGTAAAGCGGAATGCCGGGCTATCCGAGAAACGGGAGTATATTTCATTGTTAAGCAAGTGCCGCTTCAGCGCGGAGTGCACCTCTTGCGAGCCGTAGATTTTGGCTGTGCCGTTGTTAAGAAAGCAGTTCATAATCAAGGCCGGAATATCACGGATGTGATCGTAATGCTGATGACTTATAAGCACTCCTTTGAGATCAAGTTGCTGCTGTAAAGTCAGGTGCCTTGTCAGGCTGCCGGCATCTAGTGCTATTTGTTTGTCTAATAACAGACATACCATGCCATTAATACAGGTTTCGGTGTTATGAGAGCCTAGAAAATGTATTTTCACGGTATACTTCTACTGCATGGAGAATGGGTTGAAGTTTGTTTTTTGGTCATATGTATCCACTCCATCTTTTCGTTTGAGGTAAGCCACTGCGCGGTAAGTTAACGGCGTGGCCACTACTTCAATAGCTACCTTAGCGCACCAGTGATACAGAATTAGCAGTGGCGTAAACGCCGGGGTAGCAATAAAGGCGATGATGATAAATATAGCGGTGTCAAACCCTTCCCCTACAATGGTTGAGGCAATAGTGCGTAGCCATAGCCATTTTCCTCCGGTTATTACTTTTAGTCGCGCCAATACCAGCGAATTAGCGAATGATCCTACCAAATAACCGGCGAACGAGGCCAAAAGTAGACGCGGGGTGTAGCCGAGTATAGTGTCAAAAGAATCCTGATTTTCCCAGAGAGGGGCCGGCGGCAACAGTCCGCTTATCCATGAGAAGAACACGAAGATCAGGTTGCAGCCAAATCCCAGCCATATAACGCGTCGCGCCCAGCGGTAGCCGTATACTTCAGTGATAATATCGCCCAGAATGTAGTTTAACGGAAATATGATGACGGCGGCGGGCAGGACTATAGTCCATATGCTTACGAGTTTAACCGCTATTATATTAGCGGTTATAAGGCAAGTGACAGCCATGGCCGAGATGACGAGTAGCCGGTTTGTGCTTTTCATATATTTGTTTTGCTAAAGTAAAATATCCGTACATTCTACCGCATTGGTGATGTTGTCGTGAAACGCCGGGGGAGTTAGTGATTAGTTGACACCTGGACGCATGGGACTATAGAATAACTATCCGCATGGCAACGTAGCTCAGTGGTAGAGCAGGGGACTCATAAGCCCTTGGTCGGTGGTCCAAATCCACCCGTTGCCACCATTATTATTTTGGCTGTGCACCTATACTACCAATACCGGTGGGTTATACCTCGGCCAAGACTTCAATTTCTACCAGCGCGCCGCGCGGCAGAGCTGATACGGCCATACATGAGCGCGCCGGTTTGCTGTTAAAATGACGCGCGTATATCTCGTTAAAGGCGGTAAAATCATTCATGTTAGTCAAATAACAAGTGGTTTTGACTACTCGTGAGATATCACTGCCTGCGGCTTTTAGTACTGATTTTATGTTGCGCAATACCTGTTCGGTCTGCTCTGCGATGCCGCCTTGTACAATCTCGCCGGTTTCCGAGCTTAAGGCAATCTGCCCTGATAAATATAACATCCCGCTGACTTCAACAGCATGAGAGTATGGCCCAATCGCGGCCGGTGCTTGATTTGCCGAAATATTCTTCACTACGCTGGCTCCTTATGTTAGGTATGAGTCGGATAATTTATTCCCCAAAGTAAATCATAGTGCGGCATTGGGTGTCCAGCACGCGCTATACAGGGTCATCCTGTTTAGAATTACTATGGTAGGAACGCTTTTTCCATGATATGCTAGCGCCTATTAGTCGTCGCCACATCCCGTTGGCAACGACTGCTATAAGAAAAATTATACCCAGCGGGTATAGCAAAGTTGCCGTCCAGTCTTCCTTGAAATGCGCGTCTGCCCAGCGCCGCATTATAAGAAGCAATGCAACCTGCATAATAACAAGCGGTCCCCATTGCGGCAGCATGTCTGTCATGAAAAACAGCGCAACTAACCAGAAGAGCGGTGCTAGCAAGACAAAACAGCCTAGAAATAGCAACATGCCTAGCGCCGCGTATGAAAGTGCGGAAATACCATAAAGGGCGCGAGAAAGCCCTCTCCAGCTTTCTGCAATATTGCTATACATATGACAGTTGACTAAGCTTGATAAATCTACTGCTAAGTGACGCCCCTTTGCTTTAGCGATGGCTATTCCTAAATAGATATCCTCTGTAACACGATTTTTTACTGCTTCATGCCCGCCGATTTTCCAGTAGGCATCGGCAGAAAAGAGCAGGAATTGACCTATGGCTAGAGAAGGCAACGGCTTAGACGAACTGTGCAGTAGCCATAGAGGAATGAGTGACATGATAAGGAAATATATCATGGGTGTGGCAATTTTTTGTGATATGTGATCCGTGCGATGACGCGGAAAGCCAGACAGTAATGAAACGTGATTTTCTTGTGCCAGAGCCATTGCTTTGCGTAGCATCTGGGGAGAGTGTGTGGTGTCTGCGTCAGTAAAAAGAAGCCATTCTCCGCAAGCTTGCTTAGCTGCTTGGAAGCAAGCGAATGGTTTACCGGCCCAGCCGAGCGGCAAAGGCGCGCCCATGATTAGGCGCACGTTAGTGTCGCGCCGGCTGATATCATGCACAATAGCGGCTGTGTTATCTTCAGAGTTGTCGTCAATGACGATGATCTCGAAATCGGGGTAATCTTGCTGCAAAAGCGATTCAACACACGAGCTGATATTGGCTGCTTCATTTCGTGCCGGCACGATGACGGATACTTTCGGGGTGCATTTTAATACAGTGTTGTGTCGTGGCCGGCGCAAGTTATTCATGTTAAGTGCGAAATTGAGAAATAAAATCGCTAGCAATGTGGAAATAATTATTTGATAAATCATGTTTATTTTTTCTTATACACAGATTCAACGGTTGGGTAACAGGCGCTTACGCAGAGTATAACGCAGGCGCGGCGGGCCTGATATATTCGAGGCGTATTTAAAAATAAAAAGCGCCTGAACGCATAGCATGAAGATTATAGCCAGCCATCCCGCATTTACTAGTATCATGAAAACAATAGTTTCAACAGGCGTGAGCAGTATCACCCATGTGTGGCTTTCCCAAATGAGTAGGCCAAGGATTGCTGCAACGCAGAAAGGGAATAGCCATGCGGGGTGCCACATGGCTATAAGCACGCCATATGTTGTTGCCACTCCTTTGCCGCCGTGGAAACCTAACCATGGGGAGAAAGCATGCCCGAGAATAGCGGCTAACCCTACAATGACTGCATCTGCATGGCTTAATCCCATTTTATGGGCTAGTAAGATGAAAGGCATGCCTTTGCCTATGTCAAGCAGTACCACTGCCATGCCGATAGCGATATTACCGGCAATAAAAACGTTTGCTGCACCTGGATTATGGTCGCCATATTTACGGATGTCTTTCTTGAGAAATAGTTTTCCCAGCCATACAGAGAATGGCAGAGAGCCTAATAAATAGGCTCCAGGAGTCAACCATGCCAGCGTCCAGATATTTATGCTCATAGTTTTGTGCTTGAGAAGAATAATGCCTTACTTATAAGTATTGTGTTAGGATATTACGGTCGGTGGCTATAGTCAAGTAGTTTCCGGGAGCGTAGAGGGGCATATCTTTTGTTGAGCGTGTGGCGTCTGCTTATTGTCTGATGCCCACAGAATAACAAGAGTATGATGAGCTTGTACAGGTTGTGCCATTTGGTCGAAAACGCTTTTCTTATGCTCAAGCGTTGGAGGGATACAGCAACATGTTATGCCAAGAACACAGCCTTATTTCTCATTGCGGTTCATATCAGAGCATTGCTATCCGGGTTAATATCCTAACATGGACTTATGTGGACACTGTCTAGGTGCTTTTAGTTTTGAGCAATAAAAGATGAGCGGTAACGCAAATTCCCACAGCGGGAAGTATCAAACAACGCACAAACCATACTTGAATGAGATACATCGAGACGGCAAGTCCGCCCCACAAAAGAATAATATTCAGAATTTTATACCATACAGGAACGCCGCATTTTGTGTAATAATTTTCAAGATAAGGACCGAAAAGACGATTTCGTCGAAGCCATTTGTTCATACGCTGACTCGAACTGGAAAAACAGAAAGCCGACAACAAAATAAAAGGCGTTCTCGGCCATCCTGGCACAACAAACCCGGGTATCGAGAGCCCCAAAGCAATGAACCCCGCGCACATTAGAATGATTCTTTTCAATGCTTCTTTCAGATACCTTTAAATGTTAAAATTCCCAGTGTCTTGGTTATACTGCCTGCTATAGGGTTCGTATAAGTACAATATGGTGGAGACGGGGGAGAGTCGAACTCCCCGTCCAATGACAGCGACCCAGAATCTACTACAGGATTATTCAGCATTTAAATCTTATCCGATGGGACTCTGCTGACAGGGTATCAACGAACCAGCCGGTTAATCTTTCGTCGTCTCTACCGGCGTAAAGACGGCGGCACCCCGACATTTCGTCACCCAAATCCCAACCCGCCGGGGTGGGGTCAGGCTGGATGGGCTAGCTTATTTAGCCAGCCAGAACCAATTCTGGTTCGGCAATTGTTTTTTGCCACCTGTTTAATGAGGTAATGGCACCTCATCCTGCAATTCTGTAGCGCACTCCCACTGTCGAAACCATGCGTCCCCATGTGTTTGTGCGAGCCATATGGCTCAATGCATTTTTAATGTGCGTTCCAGTTCACGATCATTCTCGCGGCGCGTAATAGTTTCGCGTTTGTCGTAAAGCTTTTTCCCGCGCCCCAACCCGATTTCCAGCTTGGCTCTATGCCCTTTGAGATACATGCGCATCGGCGTAGCCGTCAGGCCTTTTTCTGCTAACTTTGCCAATAGCAACCGGATTTCCTTGCGGCGCATGAGCAGTTTGCGCGGACGAGTAGGCTCATGCGTCATATAGCTGGCTGCCTCATAGCGCGCTATATGGGCTCCAACCAACCACATCTCGCCATGCTCTGCTTTTACATAGGCCTCACTAAGGCTCACACGGTTTTCGCGCACGGACTTGATTTCCGATCCGAGCAGTACGATACCGGCTTCAAAAGTTTCAAGGATACTATAGTTAAAGTGAGCCTTGCGGTTGGTGGATATAACCTTTATAATCATTTTCCAGTATAGCATGGTTAAAACAACAAGGCTAGTAGGCGGATAAGTTTGACATGTGCTTGAGTTTATGCGCACAGAGGGATGGTAGTTTTTGGTTGAAACCCAAGAGGTGGTTTTAGCATTGCGATATGGCGTGGCAGTGTTCGTGGCAGTGCTTGGGGTTATTCAGGCGGCTTCTGCTCATGCTGGGTTGCGCGGGCTACTGTTTTTCCCATGGAGCGTACGTATTCGTTTCTGGCGGTCGCGTCACTGTCGAACGCTGACTTGCCGTCACTCGAGCTATATTTTCGCCGGTATCACGGTATTGCCGTCCGTGTGGTATCTCTTTGTATGGAATTCATACAATGAGGTTGGCATTATTGAGGGCGCAGAACAGGCAGGGCTGTTTGTTCTATGTACGCTTGTGGGGGGGGTATTTAGTTTATTATTGTCCTCTCTGATTAATCATTGGCGCTTGCAATATAACCAAACTCAGGCGCAAGGGTTGGAAGCGCTCAAAGAGGTCACGTGGTTTCAGTCTTTTTGGCGGCGCTGGGCGGAGAGGGTTAAGTGAGTTTTGACGAGAGGCTTTTCACTTGGATCAATAATCTTGGCGGCCATGTTGGATGGGTTGATCGTATTGTCAGCGGTTTAGCCAATGATTATTTTATGCTTGTCGCGATGTGTTTGGTGTTGGTGGGCATGTGGTTTGGCGCGCGTAACTCAGAAGATCGATCGCGCAACCAACTGACTGTGTTGAAAGCTATGGCTAGCTTGGGTAGCGCGAGCGGGCTTGCTTCATTACCAATAATTACGATTGTGGGCAACGAAAAATACGCAGGCACGCTTATATATTCAATTTTTAATCGCCCGCGTCCGTTTGAAGCATTTGGCCCATCCGTGGTGCATAATTTCTATCTTCCTCACGATCCTTCTTTCCCGTCAAATATGGCAGCGGTGGTGTTTGGATTAGCATTTGCAGTATGGTTAATGAATCGAAAAGTAGGCACGTGGCTTTTGGTAATGGCCTCGCTTGTATGTCTGTCCCGTGTTTATGTTGGAATACATTATCCATCCGATATTCTGGGCGGGATCGCTTTTGCTTTGGTCGCAGTGGGAGTGATTTACCTTTTGTTTTGGGTGTTCAAGCCGCTGTTGCGCTTTTTGCAGAGGATAATGAAAGGCTTATATGTAATGGACTGATATGCCTAGAGGCGTATCAGAAATGTTACCGCTAGGCTTTTATGGAATGCATATGTTCCGTAAAAGCTTTTTTATCGTGCTCTGTGCCACAGATTTCGCAGGATTCGTCTACCGTTAACCCCCATACTTTACTTAGGCCGCGACGGCATTCTTTTCGCGATAGTGCCGCTTCCCAGTCGCTGCATGGATGCGGCTTGACAGTGTGTATTGAGCACAGGAATTCTTTATTATGCTGAGTAAGAAAGATACAGCCGCTCTCGCCACTGTGGCGTAATAGGAATTTTCCCTTGATGGGCCAGCGCCGGTCGGTACATTCCGATACCAGTTTTTCAAAAGAGATTCCCAGATAGTCGGCAATTCGTTGTATTTCATGCTCTTCAACCAGAGCTTGATGTATTGTGCAGCATTCGCCGCAATGGAAACATGCGGCGCGGAAGTCATTATTTGTAGTAGCGGAGTTCTCGGTGCTCACGTTTTCAATTGTAGCATTTCTGTATGATGCGCTGTAGAATAAACTTGTGAAAGTGATAAATATTTTCTTGCGCTGGCTGCTTGCGCTGTGCATATTTTTGATACTACTTTCTGGCACGATAGGCGTGGCTTTTAACACTCTTTGGATTTATACCTTCGGTTTTGCCAAATACGACGTAGCCGCTGAATTGGGGATTTCTGAGCCTGAGTTGAAATATACCGCGCGGGAGCTGATTGCTTATTTTAATAACACACATCAGGAGTATTTTGATATCAGTGTGGCCTATGAAGACGGATATGTCGGATCACTTTATAGCCAGGCCGAGAAGGAACACATGAAAGATGTCAAGGGGTTGCTGTGGCTGGATTATTATATTTGTCTAGCCGCTACTGCGTATGTCATTTTGTATATGGTGTGTCTGTGGATATGGAGTCGGCAAGGAGTTATTGCTGAGGTAGCACTAGGCGTCTGGCGCGGAGGTTTGTTGGCGCTTGGGATATTGTCGGTTATAGGTTTAATTGCAGTCGCGAGCTTTGATATGTTTTTTGTCAAATTTCACGAGATATTCTTCCCGCAGGGCAATTGGTCGTTTTCGCATGATAATCATATGGTAATGATGTTTCCAGACGGTTTTTGGTCTGACGTTGCGCTGCTGGTTTGGCTGACAGGTATGGCGTTGGGGGCGCTGGTTGCAGGAATTGGTTGGCTAGTATTGAGCTATACTCATCGCCGTGAATGCGCCAAAGAATTAATTTGAGGCGCTATAAAAAACCGATGCCAAGTTACAAGAGAGTAAAGTTGGCATCGGCATCAGTTGTGCTTGAGGAGAGCTGCTATCTGCTGCATGTCTTATTCCAAAGATAGGCATAGCGTCGCTCCGAAGACCAGAATAGCCATTTCAGTTTAAACAGGACATTGCTCAAACCGCTGTGTCGTACCTTGTTCATTTTTCACCTCCTTCGTCTGAACTACATCGCAATTACGACGCTATTATAGCTGTCCGATGGTAAAGGAGAGGTAAAGAATCAGGATGCGGTGACGCCTTAATTAGCGGCGTGTAATTTATCTAGCCTTATGTATGCTGCGTGCTCCCCCGTTTTTTTAAAGATGTTTTTTGCAGCACGCGCGCAAGACATTCAATGGATTCGTCATAGGTAACGGCGGTCTATCGGATCGGGCATTTATATCCTCCTAGCCTGCGCCGCAGGAATCGCAGGAGGAAGATTGGCATCCGCTGCAGGAATTGCCGCCGACAGGCGCGGTAAAACCGGCATCATCCTTGGCAAAACAGGAGAATAACGAGACGGCGCGCCCTGACTGATGACCGCATTTTGGACAATCGGCTTTTTCATCCGATTGGCTCATGCGACGTAGCATATCGAATTTCAAGTGGCAGACAGGGCAGTTATATTCGTAAATCGGCATTGCTTTCCCATTGATATTCTATGTTACGACTCAGTCTTCGTCAAACCATATCGGTAGTTTTGAGACAAGCCAAAAACTGCGTGTCGCGTCATTTTTAATCTTTTATATCGTTGACACTGCTAGGCTGCGCCATTATAATTTTACAGTTGTTGCCGAAGTGGCGGAATGGCAGACGCGCTACGTTCAGGGCGTAGTACTCGAAAGGGTATGAGAGTTCAAATCTCTCCTTCGGCACCATCGGCACCAAGCTAATAAGCGCTTGTAGCTCAGTTGGATTAGAGCGCAGCCCTGCGAAGGCTGAGGTCGTGGGTTCGAGCCCCACCAAGCGCGCCACTATTTTCTGACACATCCTCTCCATTGATCAGCCTAAGCTTGTTTCGCTTGCTTCAGAAATTTCATGCCATTTGCTATCATTTGGCAGGAGCATATGTATGACGAAAAAGATACTGGTAGCTCTCAGTGGCGGCGTGGACTCGGCATGCGCGGCCTCATTGCTTAAACGATCGGGACATGAATTGATAGGCGCTGCCATGCAGATTTGTTCCTGTGAGTCAGCCGTGCCGGATAAGAAAGCTCGCCGCGGTTGCTACGGCGCCGGCAATGACAAAGGTATTAATGATGCGCGTCAGATAGCGTGTCATTTGGACATCCCGTTTTATACAATTAACTTGTGCCGTGAATACGAAAGAGAAGTATTAGCCCAAGTTACGTCTGGCTATAGCCGTGGACGTACTCCTAACCCGTGCATATATTGCAATTCTCGCATCAAGTTTGGAGCATTGTTGGAAGCTGCAAAAAAGGCGGGGGCGCAATTCGAGCGTATTGCCACCGGGCATTATGCTCAGGTTGAATATGATGCACTTGAAGGCCGATACCTGCTGAAGAAGGGAGTGGATGCACACAAAGACCAGTCCTATTTTTTGAGTTTTCTAAATCAGGAGCAACTTGGAAGGGCGGTCTTTCCTTTGGGACTTTACAGCAAGCCGCAGGTGCGCCATCTGGCGGCCGAGATGGGGTTGCCTGTAGCGGACAAGCCTGAAAGCCAGGATTTCGTTTCTGGTGGGTACCAAAGCCTTTTACATGATGTTGGATCGTCCGGTCAGGTTGTGGGCATAAATGGTCGCCGTCTTGGTATGCACGACGGCATAGAGCGTTACACTATTGGTCAGCACAAAGGATTGAATATATCCGCGCGTGAAAAGATGTATGTTATCAAAATTATGCCGGAAACGAATACGATTGTGGTTGGCAGTGAGACGGATCTGTTGAGGCGTGAGTTTTTTGCGCGCAGTTTGAACTGGATTGCTGTTGGGAACCCATCAGGAACGATACGCGCTGAGGTTAAAATACGCTCTAAGGCTGAGTCGGCACCGGCGACGATTGAGCTGTCGGGCGATGGCGCGCGAGTTATATTTGATATACCACAAAAGTGTATAACCCCCGGACAAGCCGCGGTTTTCTATCAGGGCAACGTGGTGTTAGGCGCCGGTATAATTGACAATGTGCCATAGCGGCTTAATAGAGATATTGCGGCGCAGAATAGCGCCTTTATAATTTCTTTTTGAGTTTCATAATTCTGCTATATTGTGATACAGAAAGCTCTTTTGCTCTGGACTCCAAAGCGTTCAGAAAAGCATCTTTATTGTCTAAGTCAATGCAGATCACTATTCGTTCGGCGTGCTGAGGAATTTCTTTTGCTCTGCAGTTTGCAAGATGATTAAGCAAAAGAGGGAAAACGATTGCTTGATATTCGTGTGAGGCTTTGCAAAGCTGGGCAAAGACGCTGATGCTGTTATCAATGGTTATAACACTACCTGATTTGTATGCTGTAACGATTTCAGACAGTCGATTAAATATTGGTGCGGGGTTAATAGAGGTGATAAAAGCTAGGGCTGTCATACTTCCCCAAACAATCCGATTATTCTTACCGGACAGCGCTGTAATAAAACTGTCCGCAAAATCGGCGATTAACGCTGGTTTACGCTGTCCAATCTCATACAGTACCTTGATGCAATCATTGACTATAGTATGATTGCCGGAGCTTAATCCCTCAGCAATCTCACAAATTCCCTGTTTATCTTCGTCGCCGGCTAGTTTTTCCGCAAGTTCAATATTGGGAATTTCATCATTGCGCCCGAGCTTACATGCCAAAAACTCAATCAATTAGAGAGGCCCTCCCATACTAGTTTTTTAGTCGATTTTACAGATGGTTACGAAAAGAGATAAAATGGGCGCGATTTTGGGCGGTTAGCTCAGTTGGTTAGAGCATCTGCTTTACACGCAGAGGGTCATAGGTTCGAGTCCTATACCGCCCACCAATGTTTTCCACAAAAGAACTATAATTAGGGCTATGCGGGTTCGTCAGTCCACACTTCGCACTGTTCCATGGCTGTTTTCATAGCATATTCCTGCCTTTCAGCTTGACCGCAAGTATCTTAAGTACTACTCGTTTCTGATAGTGGCTTAGGTGTACTTATATTGCAAAACCTTCTTGCAAGCTCGCTTCCAAAAATTGCCATTGCCATAAATATTGAACATATAGCAATTTGAGAAGCACCCAGCGGTGTGGTTGTAAACATTTCATTTAAAAACGGAACATACATAACTGCCATTAGAATCACAAATGACAGTGCGATAGATATGTTTAGAAACCTATTTGCAAATAGGCTACGTTTGAAACCGGCAAAAGAGTCGGTTTTAGAAGTATAAGTAAACAGCAGTTCGCCTGCCACCAGTGTAAAAAAGCACATACTTACGGCTGTTTCATAGCTGTGGAGGTTGAGTCCGTATAAAAATGAGCCCAAAACTCCGGCGCAGAGGAAAATGGCTCTAAAAGCTACTGAGCTGCGCAGCTCTTTATTGATTATAGGCTCTTTGGGATCTCTGGGCTGTTTATTCATTACACCGGGTTCTTTGTCTTCCATGCCAAGTGCGAAAGCTGGCAAAGCATCTGTCAAAAGATTTACAAACAGAAGTTGCGTTGCTACCAGGGGCACTGGCAGTCCTGCGATGATTGCCAATAGTATTATTAAAATCTCTCCCATATTGCAGCCCAATAAATAGCCTGTGACCTTTCTGATATTGCCGTAAATTATTCGTCCTCGTTCGATGGCGCTGACGATGCTGACAAAATTATCGTCTGTCAAAATCATATCGGACACTTCTTTTGCAACATCTGTTCCTGCTATGCCCATCGCTATGCCGATGTCGGCTTTTTTCAAAGAAGGAGCATCGTTTACGCCGTCTCCTGTCATCGCTACAATATTATTATTTTCTTTGACAGCGGTTACGATGCGTACTTTATGCTCGGGTGATACTCGTGCAAATACATTGACGCTGTTAACACTTTTTTTCAGCTGCTCGTCGTTTAAATTGTCCAGATCGTTGCCGTCAAGGACTGCGTCGCCAATTTCCATAATTCCCAATGATTCTGCGATGGCACCGGCTGTATTTTTGTGGTCGCCGGTTATCATTTTGACAGTGATTCCTGCGTTATGGCATTGCGCTATAGATTCTTTTACTTCGTCGCGCGGCGGATCTATCATGCACATCATGCCAACGTAGATTAAGTTCTCTTCCACATTATCGATAGAAGTTTCACCCGCATACTCTTTATAGGCAAATCCCAAAACGCGTAGCGCCTGCAACGCAAATAGGCTGTTTTGATTGAGTAATCGTTGCCTTATATCATCTGTCATAGCGATGATTTCGCCGTCTTGGTATACGCTTGTTGAGCGTTTGATTATTGCATCCGAGGCGCCTTTGGTGTTCATGATAACCTTGCCGTTTTTTAGGTTATAGGTAGACATCAGTTTTCTGTCAGAATCAAAAGGTATTTCCAGCACTCTTTCATACTGCGTGTTCAACTGATCCTTATTGATGCCTAGCTTTGCTCCGAATACTAACATCGCCGCTTCAGTAGGGTCGCCGATGATTTTGGCATTCTCTTTGTCATAGATAGAATCGTTGCATAGCGTTGCGATTTCCGACATAAGGGGGATATTCTTCGTAATTAACCGGTGATTCGCAACAATCTCTCCTGCGGCGCTGTAACCGGTTCCTGTAACCTCGTAGACATTTGCAGTATCAAATACTTTAACGACAGTCATTTTATTTTGGGTCATGGTGCCGGTTTTATCTGAGCATATGACGGTTGTGCTGCCAAGAGTCTCGACTGCTCTTAGTTTCTTAACAATTACGTTGGCCCTGACCATTTTTTGCACGCCAATGGCTAATATGACTGTGGCAACAATGGCTATTCCCTCAGGGACGGCTGCCACTGCAAGGGAAACAGATACCATAAGCAGTTCAAGAGGATTCATGCCGTATAGGAGTCCGATGCCAAAGATACACGCGCATATAACGATACAAATGACGCCCAATGTTTTTGCAAGAGAGTTTAGTTTGTCCTGTAGCGGGGTATTAGCCTCGGCGGTTTTATCTAAAAGCGTGGCAATCTTGCCCATCTCAGTTTCCATGCCAGTTGCGTATACAACACCTTTTCCTCGGCCATATGTAACAACCGTACCCATGGAAGCCACGTTTATTCTATCGCCCAAACCCGTGCCGTTTTCCAAAACAGTGCGGGCATCCTTTTCAACCGGCATAGATTCTCCGGTTAAGGCGGACTCATCTATTTTCAAGTTTATGCTCTCTATGATTCTAAGGTCCGCCGGTATGTAATCTCCTGAATCCAAGATAACGATGTCGCCGAGAACCACATTTTCGGAGTCAATTTTTTCGACTTGTCCGTCTCTTTTTACTTTTGCCTTGGGGTTGGACAGGTTTTTTAGCTCTTTAAGCGCGTTGTCCGCTCTGTTTTCTTGGGTAATGCCGATAATCATGTTGACAATGAGTATGCCGATTATGATAATTGCATCTTTTATGCCATTGCCAAAGAACATGGATACAATTGCTGCGATAAGCAGAATTATTACAAGAAAATCCTTAAACTGCGAGAGTATTCTTAATAGCAAGGATTTTCTCCTAGTGCCCTGAAGACGGTTCGGACCGTTTTGCACGAGGCGTTGTTTTGCCTCTGCTGTCGCCAGCCCGCAGTTTATATCCGATTTGAGCTCGCCTAATGCCTGCTCAACGGTTTTGCAGTAAAAGTCGGTATTCATGATAAGCCTGTAATTGCCGCAAGAGAAACGGCATATTTCCAGAGTAAGTATATACTAAATCTGATGATAGGACGACTAGAAAGCCGAGCTGAGAGCGCGCCAGTAATGTGTTCGGTACAGCCGCCATTATCAGCCATAGAGTCGCCGGAGCAAATACTAATGCCCTCGGCGAAACGTTTCGATACCATGCGTTTTGGGTTAATATCCTAACATGAACTCACGTAGGCGCTATCTAAGGGCTATGCTGTCAAGTGCCGCAAGTTTTAGCTGCAAAATGTGAAGCGCGTATTACTGTGAAGCTATCACAAAACCGTATTTTTCAAAAATAGCCTTAGCTTCGTTGCTGAACAGAAAGTCTATGTACTTTTGAGCGGCATCGGGATGCTTGCTCTCTTTGATGATGGCTATAGGGTAGACAATATTGGCGTTGATTTCTGCCGGCCCTTGAGCCACCACCTTAATTTTATCGTTGGAGAGAGCATCGGTTGAATACACTATACCCACATCTGCATTGCCATTTTCTACCCATTGCAATACCTGGGTTACGCTTGAGCCGTAGTTGAACTCTGCCTTAATGCCGGCACGTATACCAAGCAGATCAATGGCTTCCTCTGCGTATGCTCCGGCCGGTACCGATTCCTTAGCTCCTATAGCTATGATCTTAATAGAGGGTAGCGTGAGATCGTTAAAACTGCTGATAGTT
>WRDV01000007.1 GCA_009779655.1 Dehalococcoidia bacterium | reverse complement strand
GCAATTAACGAGTGCCGTAACACTTGCCTTAGATTCCATCAAAGTAGATTTTATCTCCAATTGGTTTATACACTGCGGATATAGTCTATGAAAAGTAAATTTGCTATACTACTGAAGAGCACACTAGGCTGTTATTGTATAATAAGCCTGATGTAAATAAATTATCTCCGGATCAAGACGGTCAGAGACTTTTGTTTGTCCTTTGGAGTAGAGAAAATGAAAACGGATAATTGTAAAGAGGATACTGGTTTAGAAGCTATGCGGCACTCTGCCGCGCATGTAATGGCTGAGGCTGTACGATCACTATTCCCTGATGCTCGCTTTGGTATAGGTCCTGCAATTGATAACGGCTTTTACTATGATTTTGAATTGCCGCGTGCTTTGACACCGGACGACTTGCCGATCATTTCTGATAGGATGCAGTCCATTATTAAGCAGAATCTGCCATTTAACCGTCGGGATGTCTGCAAAGACGAAGCCCGCCGTATAATGGCAGATCAGCCATACAAGCTGGAATTACTGGATGAAATTGTGGATAACGAGACTATCACTATTTATGATCAGGGAGATTTTGCGGATTTATGCCGCGGCCCGCATGTTGTGGGAACAGGTGATATTAAGGTATTTAAGCTTACCAGTATAGCCGGCGCGTATTGGCGCGGTGATGAACATCGTCCCATGCTGCAACGCATTTATGGAGCGGCTTTTACCACTCAGAAAGACCTTGATGATTACATAACGCAGCAGGAGGAGGCCGCTAAGCGGGATCATCGCAAACTCGGGCGCGAAATGGAAATATTCGCATTTGATGATGATATCGGCCCAGGGTTACCGTTATGGCTGCCCAATGGAGGCGCTTTGATTGAAGAGATCGAGAAGCTAGCCAAGGACATAGAGTTGCGCCAAGGCTATGTGCGCGTTAAAACGCCGCATGTAACAAAAGAAACGCTGTTTGAGCGTAGCGGACATTTACCCTATTATGCGGACTCGATGTATCCGCCTATGGAACTTGAGGGTGTGCGTTACTACATTAAACCTATGAACTGTCCCATGCACCATAAAATATTTGCCAGTAAACCGCGCTCGTATCGTGATTTGCCGGTTAGGCTAGCTGAATATGGTACATGCTATCGTTATGAAAAATCAGGCGAGCTGTTTGGGCTGATGCGCGTACGCTCAATGCAGATGAATGATTCTCATATCTATTGCACTGAAGGACAGTTTGAGCAGGAGTTCATGTCAGTAATAAGGCTATACCTTGAATATTTTAAAATATTTGATATTGATGAGTATTTTATGCGTTTTAGCACGCACGGAGATTCGGGTCTTGGTAAGAAATACGTCAATAATCCTGAGTTATGGCACAAAACAGAGGATATGGTGCGCGATGTCATCAAGAGTAACAACATTCCATTTGTGGAAATTCCGGATGAGGCAGCTTTTTATGGGCCTAAAATTGATGTGCAGATTAAAAGCGCTATTGGGCGTGAGTTTACTCTGGCTACTAATCAGGTGGATTTTGCTCAAGCGGAACGCTTTGAATTGGAATATACAAGCGAAAGCGGAGTTAAGGAACGTCCGATTATTATCCATCGCGCTCCGTTAAGCACTCACGAGCGCCTTATAGGATTTCTGTTGGAGCACTATGGCGGTTCTTTCCCGATATGGCTTGCTCCGGTTCAGACAGTGATTATTCCGGTGACGGATAGACATATTGCTTACGCTGAGGGGCTAGATACTAAACTTAAAGAAATTGGCGCGCGCGTAAAAGTAGACTCCCGCGCTGATCGCATGAATGCTAAAATTCGCGAAGCGCAGATGAGCCATGTTCCCTGTATGCTTGTGGTTGGAGATAAGGAAATGGAAAGCGATACGGTATCAGTGAGACTTAGAAGCGGCGAACAGAAGAATGGTTTGCCCTTTATGGATTTTATTCATGCGCTGAAGATGGCCATTGTGGACAAAACGAAAGATTTCAGAGTATAATACCCAATTGTGCTGTTGCAATGGCACAATGATAAGTTGCACGGAGGTAGTTACCAGTATAATTAAAGAGTTACGCGTTAACCAGATGATTCGGGGCCGAGAAGTACGCCTTGTAGGCGACAAAGGCGAGCAATTGGGCGTAATGCCTCTGTATCAGGCCCGTGAGACGGCTGAAAAATCCGGACTGGATTTGGTAGAGGTTGCGCCGACGGCTGTGCCGCCTGTTTGCCGTCTTATGGATTATGGCAAATATAAGTATGTTCAGACCAAGAAAGAGCGCGAAGCCCGCAAGAGCCAGAAGGTTGTGCTTCTAAGAGAAATTCGGCTACGTCCTAAAATTGGCGAGCATGATTTTGACGCCAAGGCGCGTACGGCGTATAAGCTGTTGGAAGACGGGGATAGGGTTAAGGTGACCATCATGTTCCGCGGGCGTGAGAACACCCATCCGGAACTGGGTATAAAGCTGATTCAGCGTATGACGGAAACTCTTAAGGATGTTTCTAGCGTCGAGAAAGAGCCGACGCGCGAAGGCGCAAGGTTGCATGCTATCCTAACGCCGTTGGTAGCTAAGGCAGTTAAATCAAGAGAGGAATCAAACGAGGCAGCACAGGAGTAATAATATGCCAAAGATTAAAACGCACAAAGGCGCCGGCAGTCGTTTCCGTGTTACTGGGACCGGTAAAATTATGCGCATGAAAGGCGGCAAGAGTCATCTTCGCCGCAATAAGTCGCATCGCAGCAAGGGTTTATTTGATGAGATGATTCATCTGAGTTCGCGTGATCGAGCGCGTATTGAACGGCTCATACCATATGGTACTTAAGGAGGACGATTTTGGCTAGAGTTAAGAAGGGCGTTACTGCGCGTCAGCGCCATAAGAAAGTGTTAGATATGACGAAAGGGCAGCGCGCAACGCGCAGCACCCTTTATCGTCGTGCGCATGAATCGTTGTTGCATTCGCTTAGTTATGCTTATGATCATCGCCGTGCTCGCAAGGGCGATATGCGTCGCCTGTGGATTGCGCGCATCAATGCCGCCGCCACAGCCAATGGCATGCGTTACAGCGAGTTTATGGAGGCGCTTAAGAAAGCTGATATAAACCTCAATCGCAAAATGCTGGCGGATATGGCTGTACGCCAACCGGAGGCTTTTGCCGATTTAGTGCGCCAGGGGATATCGGCGCAGTAATTAATAGAATAGCTGTTGTGTCGCGCAATGGGTATTCTTGTATGAGGGATGATATCATCCCAGAAGGATTTAAACTATGAAAATGGTGAATAAGCGGGTATATTGCCCGATTGACAAGAAATTGGTTAGGCCGCGGGTTCAGCAAAGCGTGGATACTACCAAGCTGGTATGCCCGAATTGTAGTACCGTGATTTATGTGCAAGAAAATTGGGGATGGCGCTTTCCCAAAAATGGCGAGCCTGTCGCATCTGCCAAAAAGTAAATATCCGCAGTAATATCTGTGGGCGTACGAGGATGCCTTGGGGGCTCATTTAGTAGTAGCGGACTTGCTATGTTTAGATGTTGCTTTTTGGAGACTTCTCCAGAAGCTTTTTCTGAACCATGATCATGATACGCATCAGATAATTACTCTCATCGGCAACAGATACCTCATTCAGAGGGTATTCCTCGTATGTGTCGCCGTGTGTTTTATGTCCGTGCTCGTCTATATATTTAATTAATCGCTTATACAGCTCATCGCTTTGGCCATACAAACTGTGCCTATAGCCGAGCTGGTTTTTGGGGTCGTAATCCTCTAGATTATAAAAAGTAGTATATATCGAACCACATTCAATCACCGTTCTGTATGCGCTCTTTGGAGAATTGGCCCCAAACTGGGTACTGGTTTAATCTGTAGCTATGCCGATACTGGCTAGTATCAAACTGTATCGGCTTCTGTGGATAGCTTATGCTTGTGGCGCTGTTTTATTATGATGCAACGCGCTATACTACAGCAGGATTAATGGGTTTACCTTATGACCTATACTTTGGCGGCCCGGACAAAATCTGTGCTATGTAGTTCACCTGAAAGTTTTCGATTCATGCGTTTGTTCTCCTTGACAAGCGAGAGAGGAGTGTCTCTATGAACAGCCATATCCTAAGCATCAGTGGAATGGCCTGCGCGGCTTGCGCTCAAAGGGTGGAAAAATGTATAAGAAAATTAGACGGCGTTGAGAGCGCAAGTGTTAACATCGCCACAGAAAAAGCAACAGTTACTTTTGACAGCAAGCGAATACAGATGTCTGAAATTCGGGCTGCGATAGAGAGTGCCGGTTTTAAGGTAATTGATAATCAAAGAATAACGGCGCAGGCTGACGCTAAAACTCAAAAAGAGAAGAATACTCGCGCGTTATGGATACAACTTGTCATATCGGTGGCGTTTGGGCTTCCGTTGCTGTATATCGCCATGGTTCCGATGATATCGTGGTTATCTGTGCCCTATCCTTTTTTCCTCGATCCTGACATGTTTCCTCTGAGGTTCTCCATAACTCAACTGCTGCTGATGTTGCCGATTGTCATGGCGGGATACAAATTCTACGTCGTTGGGTTCAAGGCGTTATTTCAGCGTAGCCCTAATATGGATTCGCTGATTGCAATTGGGACGTCAGCGGCGATTATTTACAGCCTGTATAACACTTATCGAGTCATTGGAGGAGATTACCATGCTGTACATTCTCTTTATTATGAAACAGCAGGGGTTATAATAGCGCTCATATTGCTTGGTAAGACACTGGAATCAGTGGCTAAAGGCAGAACGAGTGAGGCAATAAAGAAACTGATGGAGCTTGCGCCGAAGACCGCAGTTGTAGTTCAGGGCGGAGAGGAGACTGAAGTCCCTATTGCCGCAGTCAGAGTAGGCGACATAATTATTGTCAAGCCTGGTACGAGAATTCCTGTAGACGGAACAGTAATAGAAGGGCATTCGGCGCTTGATGAGTCTATGCTGACAGGTGAAAGTATGCCTGTTGATAAAAAAGCGGGATGTTTAGTATACGCTGCGACAATAAATACAAGCGGCCTAATAAAATTCCGTGCCGATAAAGCCTGTGGCGACACAGTTTTAGCGCAGATTATAAAGCTGGTTGAGGGCGCACAGGGTCAAAAAGCGCCGATAGCGAAAATGGCTGATATAGTCTCAGGTTATTTTGTACCTGTTGTGTGCGTAATTGCCGTGATTGCGGGAGTTGCATGGCTTATTGGCGCGCGTGATATTGGATTTGCTTTAAGCATTTTTATATCTGTACTGGTGATTGCCTGCCCGTGCGCACTTGGACTCGCGACACCGACCGCTATCATGGTTGGAACAGGTAAAGGCGCGGAATGCGGCATCTTGATTAAAGGCGGCGAAGCTCTTGAAATGGCGCATAAGATCAACACGATTGTATTTGATAAAACGGGAACGATAACTGAGGGCAAGCCAAGCGTAACAGATATAATCACGGCGGGTGGTATTGACAAAAACTACTTGCTTCAAATAACGGCATCGGCTGAGAAGGGCTCGGAACATCCGCTTGGGCAAGCTATTGTAAACGGAGCGCAAAGTAAAGGACTCGAAATTCTCCCAGCAGAAGAATTCAACTCAATTACAGGAAGCGGCATTGAAGCGCTTGTTGATGGCATTAGTGTTCTTGCAGGGAACAAGAGGCTTATGTATAAGCGGAACATTTCATTAACTGAATTAAGCGAATCATCCGATTATTTAGCCGAAGAGGGTAAAACTCCTATATACGTTGCCCTTAACGATAAGCTTGCAGGAATAATTGCGGTAGCAGACGTAATTAAGCCTAGCAGTATAGCCGCTATAGAAAAATTGCATGAAATGAGCATAGAGGTTGCAATAATTACGGGCGATAACCCAAAAACCACAGCGGCGATCGCCAAACAAGTTAGAATTGACAGGATGTTGTCTGAGGTCCTGCCGCATGAAAAATCAAGCGAGATAATAAAAATGCAGGCAGATGGAAGGATAGTCGCCATGGTTGGCGATGGCGTTAACGATGCTCCCGCCATAGCTCAGGCTGACATCGGTATTGCCATAGGTTCCGGCACGGATGTTGCGATGGAATCGGCTGATATAGTGCTTATGCGCTCTGACATTATGGACGTGCCGGCTGCAATTTTTCTCAGTAAAAAAACGATTACGAATATCAAACAGAACTTATTTTGGGCCTTTGGCTATAATGCTGTTGGTATTCCCATAGCGGCAGGCGCGTTGCACCTGTTGTTTGATGGACCACTACTTAACCCAATGCTTGCGGCGGCAGCCATGAGTCTGTCAAGCGTATCTGTTCTTACGAACGCGTTACGGTTAAAAAGAGTTAAGGTTAGATAATAATTAATTTGGTGCAGGATTATTCAATCGCATTAGTTTGCCATGTTTGTCAAAGTGTCAGTAAAGCGTCCCCGGAGAGATTCGAACTCTCGACAATCTGTGCTTAGAAAGCAACAGGAAATAAAACTGCCTAATTGGCGGGGGGGCTCACGCCCTCTTTTCATTTTTTATACTTCGACTGTCGGTTGCTGCATCAAAACTACGCGCCTAAATATCTCCACGTTTATCATAGTTTAACTACCTAATTCAGCCTCAGCCTTGTTTACTAACCTTATAACCTCCGTAGCATTTATGGGGCTATAATGAAGTGTTTTAGCTGTAACACAAAATAGCTTCCTCCCCACATTTACCATGTTAGCCCCATGGATGTAACCCGTAATTGCCCAGCCATTATATCCGGATGGCACATTATCAGGCTTATATGTAAGATAAAATTGCTTATTGCCAAGAGTAATTATTTCGCTTTGCTTACCGCTACGCTCGGATTTACCCTTAAAAATTACTTTCTCGCCGTTTAGCTTATTCTGCCAAAAGTGAAAACCATGATCCGCGAAATCACCTAAGACATAGACTTTATCACGCCTAGAAACTTTCCTGTTCCAGTTATTACGTATAACCAAGTTCATAAGGCGAACTGACTTAAATGGAGAGCGTCTCGCTTGATGCCTATTACCGAAATGAGTGTCGGATATAAAAAATATTTGCTGTGATCTTTTCTTCCATTTGTGCTTTCTTACAGTGGTAGTTGTAAGTGCGAAAATAGTAATTATTAGACACAGAGCAAGAATGGCTACGCAAATTACTAATGCTGTTGTCGTGTTCATTTTCTGCCTTTAACATGAATTTCCAGAGTATCGATATACTACACGCTCTAATACTTCAAGAGATTGCAATACACTATCTAATGACCCTCCCACATAGTTTATACTAATTTTCGTGGGCAGGTCAAAGTAGAACCGCGCCTACTCGTGCCTGATTCACATGATAAGACATGTTGTCTAAAAACACATTATTACGCAGGAAGAGATGCATCGCAATTCCATGTTGGTTAACAGAAAGCCACACGGCATACTAGAACACTATGCAAATCGCAATATTTAAGTGCCGATGTAATATCTTGAGCCACCACGCCAATTTTGTGCCTAAAGCGTCCCCGGAGAGATTCGAACTCTCGACAATCTGCTTAGAAGGCAGGTGCTCTGTCCAGCTGAGCTACAGGGACTCGCTTATACCATAATTTAGCATCACCTGCTTGTCAGGTCAAGCAGAAAAAAGCGCAAATACCCTGCGTTTATGGATTAGTGATTATTGTTTTGTAATTATATTTGACAAACTCGTGAGCATGTAGTATAAAGACAACGGTAATATTTTTAAGGCGATGAATGGGAAGAAGTAGCCGTCTTGGCATTCTCTCAGAGAGTTGGCGCTTGGTGCGAGCCAATGAGGAGCGGATGGGCGAATACATCCCGGGAGCTGCGCGTTGAACAGTACAACCCCAAGGTTGTGTTAAGTAGACTGCGACGGGTGTGCCCGTTATAGCATGTGGGTATAGGTTATACCCGGTAAGCGTGTGGTCGTGAGGCTATGCGAAAAAGAGGTGGTACCGCGATAGTCGCGGCAATGCCATGGACGATGTGGGGGCTTGGTGCTCTCTGCCGTGTGTGAAATTGTTGCAGTCGCCCTCGGATTAATCCGAGGGCGTTTTTTTTATATAAAGGAAAGGTGGTGTAAATGTTAGTAAGGTTACTTTTGCTGGCTGGTTTTTTTGTACTCACTATATTTGTAGGGTTGTATTTTCGCAAGAGAGCGTCGAGCGTAAACGATTTTGTATTAGGCGGGCGCTCTGTCGGACCATGGCTGTCGGCCTTTTCATACGGCGTGACGTATTTTTCTGCTGTTGTGTTTGTTGGATTTGCGGGGCAGTTTGGTTGGCGCTTCGGTACAGCGGCAGTATGGATTGGTTTGGGCAATGCATTTATCGGTACATTGGCGGCATGGTTCGTGCTCGGGCGGCGCACGCGCGTCATGACAAAACACTTAAAAAGCGCTACAATGCCTGAATTTTTTGGAACTAGGTATATGTCATCGGCATTGAAAATCGGTGCGGCTATCATCGTTTTTGTATTTCTGATTCCTTACACTGCGTCGCTGTACAATGGCCTTTCGCGGATTTTTGCTATGGCATTTAATGTTGATTTTTCAATTTGCATCATAGCAATGGCGGCATTAACGGCGATTTTTGTTGTGGCCGGAGGATATATCGCGACTGTAGTTAATGATTTGATACAAGGCACGGTTATGCTGGTTGGCATTGTTGTGATTATAGCTGTTGTGTTGAACATGAACGGCGGATTTATGGCAGCAATCAGCTCCTTGGCTAATGTTCAGGACCCATCTGTTAATCCGGGGGCGTTTACATCATTCCTTGGACCGGATCCAATGTCGCTGCTGGGAGTAATCATTCTTACATCGTTTGGTGCGTGGGGGCTTCCGCAAATGGTGGCTCGTTTTTACTCAATTAAAAACGAGAAGATGATCACTAAGGGTGCAGTAGTATCAACAATCTTCGCTCTTGTGATAGCCGGCGGCAGCTATTTCTTGGGCAGCTTTGGTAGATTGTATGCGGACGATGTCGCTTATAATGCAGAAAATGGCAGGGTTATATTCGACTCTATTGTACCTACAATGCTTTCGCAGTTTTCTGACGTGATGATAGGCCTTGTTATATTTATGGTTTTTGCTGCGTCAATATCCACTCTTTCATCTTTGGTCATGGCCTCAGCTTCTACGCTTACACTGGATTTTATAAAAGGTCATGTGGTTAAAAAGATGGATGATAAAAAACAACTAATATGTATACGTGTGCTGATTGTGGTATTCGTCGTGATCTCATCCGTTATTGCGATAAGTCAGTATAAGAGCAGCGTTACGTTCATCGCGCAGCTTATGGGCATCTCGTGGGGCGCTCTTGCCGGGTCTTTCTTAGCGCCATTCCTGTATGGATTGTATTGGAAACGCGTTAGCAAGGCGTCGGTGTGGGCATGTTTTGTATTTAGTACGGGATTGATGGTGTTTCATCTCATCTTTAAGGATGCAGCGTTCCTATCAAGCAATGGGTTTTTGAGTATTTTTAAGTCGTCGATTAATACGGGCGCGTTTGCTATGCTTGCGGGATTGGTTATCGTACCTGTTGTCAGCATGCTTACAAAAGCGCCGGATAGAGCGACTATCGATTCACATTTTTCATGCTATGACGAAACGGAAAATGCTAAAGTCAGCGCCAGCCTGAGCAACTAAGGCACAGTAAAGCAGAAATCATAGGGGGAATAGAAGCGATGCCAATAACAGAAATACTTGCCCGAAATGCCGAATTGTACGGCGATAAGAAGTGTTTGACAGAAATAAATCCTGAGTTAGAGGAACGTCATGCGCTGACATGGAAAGATTATGCGTTAGTGGAATCAGCCTGTGACATGCGGTATCAAAAAGAGCTGACATGGCGCTCATTTGATGACAAGGCCAATCAGTTTGCCAGACTATTGCTTGAGCGCGGATGTAAGCGCGGTGATAAGATTGGTATTTTACTCATGAACTGCATTGAATGGCTACCGATTTATTTTGGCGTGTTAAAAGCGGGCGCGATTGTTGTGCCTCTTAATTTCAGATATTCGTCGGATGAGATCAAATACGCACTTGGGCTTGCTGATGTATCTATGCTGGTATTCGGCTCAGAGTTTATCGATCGTATGCGGGCAATCAAGGACGAGATTTCTGCGGTGTGCACACTGTTTTATGCGGGCGAGGACGGGCCTGATTTTGCGGAAAGTTATGATACTCTGGCGGACGCTTGTGCCAAGCATGCCCTTGACATAAAGTGCTCAGATGAAGACGATGCCGCGATTTACTTTTCTTCGGGAACCACGGGACTTCCGAAAGCTATTTTGCATTCGCATAAGAGCCTTGTAATGTCATGCATGGTAGAGCAGAATCATCATGGCCAAACAATAGATGATATTTTCCTGTGCATACCTCCTTTGTATCATACGGGAGCCAAAATGCACTGGTTTGGCAGTTTGCTTGTCGGAGGAAGCGCTATATTATTGCGCGGAGTGCGTCCAAAATGGATTATTGAGACGATAGCTAATGAGCGCGTGACGATAGTATGGCTATTAGTGCCTTGGGCGCAGGATATTCTTGATGCGATTGAACGCGGCGAGATTAATTTGGCGGATTATGATTTGAGTGCATGGCGGCTTATGCATATCGGCGCCCAGCCTGTTCCACCGAGTTTGATACGGCGCTGGAAGCAGTATTTCCCGCATCATGAATATGACACGAATTATGGGCTTTCAGAATCAACAGGTCCCGGTGCGGTGCATCTTGGTGTGGAAAACATAAACAAAGTTGGCGCTATCGGTAAGGCTGGCTACGGCTGGCAGGCTAAAATCGTTGATGAATGCGGAACACCTGTTAAACAAGGCGATGTAGGTGAGTTGATATTATTTGGCGACTGCGTCATGCGGTGCTATTACAAAGACCCTGAAGCAACGGCTGCCACTATTAAGGATGGCTGGTTATACACAGGCGACATGGCGTGTGAAGATGATGATGGTTTTATACTCCTTGTGGATAGGAAGAAGGACGTTATTATCACGGGTGGCGAGAATATTTATCCGGTACAGATAGAGGCTTTCCTGCGCGGGTATGATAGAGTCAAGGACGCGGCTGTTATTGGGTTGGCGGATTACAGACTTGGCGAGATAGCCGCGGCTGTTATTGAGATCAAAGCAGGTATGGAATGCAGCGAGGAAGAAATTAGGCAGTTTTGTATGCAGCTTCCGCGTTATAAACGCCCGCATAAGATTATATTTGACAGTGTGCCGCGTAATGCCACAGGGAAAATCGAGAAGCCGAAACTGCGTGAGAAGTATTGCGGTGGAAGTATTGTTAAGAAGCAAATTGAGATTTAAAGCAGCAGGCGCTTTTGAGCTCAAGGGCGCTCTTTTTGTATAAGCGTTGACAAGCGAGCTATAACCTCAGCTGAAGGCATACCATCAATACTGACAAGTTTATTGCGCGCCGTTTTGCCTTTAATTACGGACACTGCATTCTTGCGCAGTTCAAGCGCTGAGCAAAGGAATTTAATTAACTCTTCATTGGCTTTGCCGCCGACAGGCGGTGCGGCGACTTTGATGTGCCATTCGCTTTCTGCAAAGTCAGTTACAGCGTTCTTTTTTGCTCCCGGTGTCACATGTATAGAGAGTATCATCTTATTTAGTTTTATCATGCTTTCATTTGACAGTTTGAGTTTTGACGAGAGAGGATAAACGGTGCTATAGCGCTAATAGTTAGCTAGACTGATTTATACTTACCATTTCTGTTGCCGTGCCCACATAATTTTCCTTAATAATACCTCGCGCGGGCTGATTTGGTATAATGCGCAAGTGATTTTCAATAGATCCAAAATACAAGGGGCTTGCAGAGGCTTTATTGCATACGCGCTCAACAATGCTTCGCCGCGCATTCAGCTAGCTTTCATCGCAATCCTAGTGAAACTCATAGGCGTTTCCTTCATCGGATTAGCCTACATCTTTAACTATCAGCCACTGACTATTGTCACCAGTATGCTCCTACTCGTATGGCTTGGCGTGATGTTTGCTATTGCTATTCCACAAACAGATGTATTTCTCGCCGCTCGCCGGCGCTGGCTAAAAAAAGCCTGGCACGTTTCTATAGTTATTTTGTCCATAGTGGTTATTGCTGAAATATTGGTATTGACAGTCGTTCATACTTCCAGCAATAACGACAATATTTTATCATCATCTACCAAAGACAGTATTAAGCATGCTTTTGCTGATTCGGATGCCACAATGCTCATCAAACAGGCAACAGAAAACGTGCTTGACGGTAAAAACCCCTACGTACATGCTGATACTATCAGCGCTATCATGCGTTATAATAGTGATAATTCACCATGGAATAAAATTACGCCCATCCGTACCGGGCAATTCGCCGATGCTTTTCCATACCCGACAGAGGCGCAACTGCAACTCGTTTGGCAAGATGCAGTTGCCTCCACCGCCGGTCAACCCACACCTGAAATAGAAAGCCGTTTAAATTACCCAGCCGCATCTTTTCTACTGTTAACACCATTCAGAGCGCTTGGCATAGACAATCTAGGTATTGCGCTTCTCATCATAATAATACCGGTTCTAGTCTGTGCGGCTATGAGCATGCAGCCGCAGCAACGCATATATTTTATACTATATATACTATTTGCATTTGAATTATGGAATACTTTGCTTTCCGGTGACGTTAGGATGCTCTATCTTCCTTTCGTCTTAGCAGGATGGCTTATGGCGCCGCGTCGTCCATGGCTTTCCGCAATTTTTATAGGTATTGCCGTAGCTACTAGGCAGAATTGCTGGTTCCTTTTGCCTTTTTATCTCATATATATATGGCAAACTGCCGGGTCGCGCACAGCCTTGCGGAGCGGTGCAATAACCGCGGCAACATTCCTCGGTATAAATGCACCTTTTATAATTGCCGCTCCCCAAGTATACTTATCGTCTGTTTTGGCGCCATTAACAGCCAACTTTTTCCCTATGGGAAATGGGCTGATTTCATTGGTTACAAGCGGCATAATACATTTGGATTCGCTGGTTTTATTCTCTGTTATGGAGATAGTTATACTTGTAGGATGTGTCCTTTGGTACAAGCGCTATGCAAAACGCTATCCTCATACCGGGATAATACTTGCTGTTATTCCGCTCTTTTTCGCTTGGCGAAGTCTTTTGGGTTATTTCTATATCGTGGATATCGTATTAATTGCAGCTATTTTAAGCCAACAGCGTAACAGCACAGCGAAAGCATTACCCGCTGCGTATGATGAAACCCATGCGCTTGTTCCTTCAACATATCCTTAAGCGCTCAGGCAAACGGGATTAAAAAGTCCGTTGTTGCCGGCGCGTGACATGGGCGGTATACAAAAGTCGTTTATCACATATGTAAGTGCAATCGCGGAGGATAATGATTCTATCACGTAGTCTACGGCAAACAGTGCGGCGCTTATTTTGTTGGCTTATACTAATTAATATGTGATATTAAATTTATCTGCCGCGCCAATCAAATTTTGCATATTGCGGAGAGTACTTTGTTTTGCTTGCAGTATAGAGCTATAATTTGCGGTATGGCTACATTCACGCGCGAAAAGTCCACAGTGTTTATGGCTGATATGTTTATATTGGTTCTGCAAATAGCGAACATTCTACGCAGTAAGAGGCTTACGTTTGGCGTGGCCGAATCTGCTACCGGCGGGCTAATCTCACATATTATCACTAATGTGCCTGATGTTTCCGATGTGTATAAAGGCTCTGTTACTGCCTATGCCAATCAAACTAAGATGTCCGTGCTTGGTGTTAAACAGGATACGTTGCAGCGCTATGGCGCAGTGAGCTCGCAGGCAGCAGAGGAGATGGCGTTAGGATGCTGCAACGCGCTGGATGTTGATATAAGCGTTTCTGATACAGGAATTGCCGGGCCTGGCGGAGCCGTGGCGGGTAAGCCGGTGGGGCTTTTCTATGTTGGGTTGGCACATCGTTTGACCTCAAGCAGCAGGAAGCATGTTTTTCATGGCGACCGCGAAGAGAACAAGAAGCGTGCGGCATATGAGGTTCTCAAATGGCTCAAAACCTATCTGGAAGACCTGGAGTAACCTTGATTGCTTGGCATGCCTATGACTGTTTGCTACTGTTGCTTTCTTCCGTAAAAATAACTTTGTGGGGTTAGAACATATGACAATTAGTTTTGGGAATCAACAGTCTTTTCGTGTGGTAACATGCTTTCTAATACGTGACGGACGCATACTTATTTTGAGGCGCTCAGATAAGGCGGGTACATTTCAAGGCAAGTGGGCTGCGGTTTCCGGGTTTATTGAGTCGTATCCGCAAAGCCAGAGTGTTTTAGAAATAAATGAAGAGACAGGGCTGGAAGCTGCTGATGTGGAATTGGTGAGAGCTGCGTTGCCATTCGAAGTCGATGATGAGGATAATAACGTGCTGTGGGTGATACATCCATACCTTTATAAAGTAATAAGTCAGAAAGAAATAAGTATAGATTTTGAGCATTTTGAGTATGAATGGATTGAGCCTAAGAATTTGTCGCGATATGATACAGTGCTTGGGCTGCAGGAAGCCCTAAATAGAGTATTGGACGAAGAGGAAGAAGTATATGGAAATGCCGAAATCTGTTCCTGATACGCGCATGCTGTTAGATCTCACAACTGAACGCATGCCTTACGGGCTCTATAAGGGGTATTTTCTATGCGACTTGCCGGAGTCGTATTTGGTATGGATGAGCCGTAATGGCTTTCCGGCCGGCCGGCTCGGCGAGATGCTGGCATCGCTTTATGAGATCAAGGCTAACGGCTTGGATTACTTGTTGAGCGATATCAAGCAGCTATAGCGCTAGTGTTGCGAGTATGGATAATTAGATTGCGCCTGTATCGTAGCGATGTTATACTGGGCTACTTTAATTTGACTAGAAAGCAAGTGAATGAAACGTATTGATGGGCGTTCTTTTGATGGATTGCGACATGTAAGCATTACCACCGGTTTTCAAAGTTTCGCGGAAGGCTCGGTTTTGATTGAGCTTGGCAAGACTCGTGTTTGTTGCTCGGTGAGTTTAGGGGAAAAAGTCCCGATGTTTCTTAAGGGGCATGGTTCAGGTTGGATTACTGCTGAATATTCTATGCTGCCCCGCTCTACTCTTAGTCGTTCCCCGCGCGATTCTACATTGGGTAAAATATCAGGGCGTAGCCATGAAATCCAGCGTCTAATCGGACGTGCGTTGCGCGCTGTTACGGACTTGTCTGAATTAGGCGAGCGTTCACTGGTAGTAGACTGTGATGTGCTACAGGCTGACGGTGGTACTCGCACTGCTGCTATTACAGGCGCGTACGTGGCGTTATATCAGGCTTTACAGACGCTGGCGCATATGGGAATTATCTCATCGGTGCCGCTGAATGGAGCTGTCGCGGCAACTTCTATCGGTATTGTACGCGGGAACATGCTGCTTGATTTGTGTTATGACGAGGATTGTAACGCTGAAGCTGATTTTAATGTGGCTATGACGGACAAAGGTGAGTTTGTAGAAATACAGGGAACAGGCGAGGGTAAACCGTTTCCCCGAGAGGGATTGGATGAGATGCTGAGACTGGCGCAGAAGGGGATTAAAGAACTTTTCGTTGTACAACAGGAAGCGATTGATCGTATTAAGAAGATGTAGCGCAGAAATTGCGCGCGGGGCGAAGTTTGGCATATAACACGGGCAGATTATTCAGTTTGGAGCACATGATGGCAGATGTTAATGAACTGCAAATAAAGGGGCAGCAGGCTAAAAGAGCCTTGCGCAAGCTGTCGTCCGTCTCTGCTGCTGTCAAAAATACTGTTTTATTGGAGATGGCGCGCGGATTGCGGCAAAACAGAGAGTCAATTCTGGCTGCTAACAGGCAGGACTACGCTGAGGCTAAGGCTTCAGGCATGAGCGAGTCTATGCTGGATCGGTTACTGCTAACAGAAGAGCGCATTGATGGCATGGCTAAAGATGTCGAATCCGTGGCCTCTTTGCCTGATCCGATAGGCAAGGTGTTTGATATGCGCACATTGCCTAATGGTCTGCATATTGGCAGGAGGCGTGTTCCACTTGGCGTTATTGCCGCTATTTATGAGAGCCGTCCTAATGTCACTATTGATATTGCTTCCCTATGTGTTAAAGCCGGCAACGCTGTCATACTGCGCGGCGGGAAAGAGGCATTGAGATCAAATGCGGCGCTGGCGCATGTGGCTCAAGCAGCGTTGCAAAAATCAGGATTGCCTGAAACAGCGGTGCAGCTTATTGAAAATATAGATCGTGCTGTTGTGAATGATTTGCTTAAGATGCGCGATGTCATAGATTTGGTTGTGCCGCGCGGCGGAGAAGGGTTAATTAAATTTGTGCGCGATAATTCGCTTATTCCTGTTGTAGCAGGAGGTATAGGAGTATGCCATACCTTTGTAGATGCCTCTGCCGACATAGAAAAAGCTGCGCATATTGTATGTAACGCTAAAGTGCAGCGTCCGACGGTGTGCAATGCGTTAGATACTGTGCTTGTGCATAAGGATATTGCCGGGTTGTTTCTGCCTGTCATGGCACGTGAGCTTAATAAAGCAGGTGTGGAATTACGCTGTGATCCGTTGTCGTTTGCCGTATTGAGCAAACTGGACGGTCTCATGCTTGTTCCGGCCGCTGACGCCGACTGGGGAAAAGAATTTCTGGCGCTCATACTGGCGGTGAAAGTAGTTGATTCATTGGATGTGGCATTAGAGCATATTGCTAATTACGGCTCGGGTCATACTGAAGCTATTCTCACTGAGAATTATACTAATGCGCAACGCTTTTTAAATGAAGTGGATGCGGCGGCCGTGATGGTTAATGCCAGCACGCGTTTTACTGACGGAGCTCAGTTTGGGCTTGGCGCAGAATTGGGTATTAGTACGCAAAAGATGCATGCGCGCGGACCGCTTGGACTGGAGGAAATTACCTCGTATAAGTGGATTGTGTTCGGCAACTGGCAGGTAAGATCGTAGCGTTAGTATATATTGGCGCTAAAGGACAGCATAATCCATAAGATAAGGCGTTTTGTATTTGTAGCTGGAGGAATACATGAGAGACTCAATTCTTGATACAATCGGAAACACACCGCTCGTGCGCATAAACAGTTTATGCAAAAAAAGCGGAGTAAAAATTTACGCCAAAATAGAGGGGTGTAACCCTACCGGCAGTATCAAGGATCGCATTGCGCTTAAGATGATAGAACAAGCTGAGCTCGAGGGCATACTGAAACAGGGGATGAGTATTATTGAAGCTACCTCTGGCAATACAGGAATTGGCTTGGCTATGATCGGCGCTGTTAAGGGATACGGAGTTACGATTGTAATGAGTGAGGCTGTTTCAATTGAACGAAGGCGTATGATTGAAGCGTTTGGTGCGCAAATCGTTCTTACGCCGGCTGAACAAGGTACAGACGGAGCTATCATGAAGACTCGTAGTATGCTTGAGCAAGAGCAAGGCATGTATTTTAATCCGAATCAGTTTTCGAATGAGTATAATAAAATAGCGCATTACAAAACTACTGCTGAAGAAATTTGGCAGCAGAGCGAGGGTAAAGTTACTCACTTTGTTTCATCTATCGGCACATCCGGCACTCTCATAGGAGTCGGCATGGGGCTCAAGGAGAAAAATCCCAATATTAAAGTTATTGAAGCGCAACCGGTTAAGGGGCATTATATCCAAGGTTTAAAAAACATGGAAGAAGCCATTGTTCCTGAGATATACGATATATCCCAAATTGACAGAAGTATTATGATCGAAACGGAAGCTGCATTGGCTATGACGCGGCGCATCATTTTGGAGGAAGGGATCTTTGCTGGTATGTCCAGCGGCGCGGCGATGTTGGCAGCGTTAGAGGTGGCAAACGATCTAACGGAAGAAAGTCTTATAGTCGCAGTTTTCCCTGATAGGGGAGAGAAATACTTGAGCACTGCATTATTCGATAAGCCTAGCAAGGTTTGCTGAGTATAGCCACTGTGCAAATCAGTGTACCTCTGGCGGGATTTTTATACTATTGGCAGTACTGTTATTATGTTTTAGCCGAGATATTTAGAATTAGTTGCTGAGATATGAATTGGGAACCATGGGCCGGATGCTATAAAGTCAGCGACGGTTGTATGTATTGCTACTATTATGGACCGTATTCTAAACGTTTTGGCCAAAATACAGTAACCAAGACAGATGATTTTGAGAAGCCTATCGCCAAAACTGCAAAAGGTGCACCTAAAATACCGAGTGGAAAGATTGTTGCTACGTGTTTTGCCAGCGACTTCTTTATCGCGGAAGCAGACGAGTGGCGCGCTCATGCTTGGTCGATGATTAAGCAACGACAAGACCTCGAATTTCTAATCCTGACAAAGCGCATTGACCGTTTTCTTGTTTCGCTGCCGCTTGACTGGGGCGATGGTTACGATAATGTTAATGTCGGATGCACTATCGAAAACCAAGAGACGGCTGATTACCGCTTGCCATTATTCTTATCCTATCCAATAAAACGTCGTTTTGTTGCTTGCGCTCCGCTTCTAGGACCAATTGATTTGTCGTCGTATCTTGCCGGAGTTGAGCATGTCACTGTCGGCGGCGAGACCGGGCGCGAAGCTCGCAAATGCGATTATGATTGGGTTATGGGTATTCGGGAGCAATGCGCAGAGGTTGGCGCGACTTTTTGGTTTAAGAACACAGGCTCGCTTTTTATGCGTGACGGAACAATTCAGAGAATTAACCCGTACAAGCAGAACAGTCTTGCGGGAGCATTCGGAATCAACATACTTGACGGCAAAAAGTTATTTTAACAGGCTCTTGGTCTTGCACTACCACCAAAAATTGTATTAGTTTTCTGGTGGATGGTAGATCAGACAAGATATATTTTGCTATTGGAAATTTTTATAAATGCCGTCGTTATAGTCACGTATTGCAGGCGTGTTATTTTAACTCGCTACTACCGCGGAAACGGAAACAGTGCAATGGCAGTAACCCGGATATGGCTTTGTTTAGTTTGCGGTTGAGGATACAGCGCCCACTTCGTCCGTCAGCTAGTTCCAATATATAGCTTCCATCAGGTATGCGCATATATTCGGTTAGATTCAATTCACCCCACCAGTTGTCGACAGAAGTGTCAAACATACGGTATTCAACCTCGACTACTAGCTTACCACTGGAACTATCGTAAATCTTGCCTTGAGCCATAAAATCACCTGCTATTTAATAGTGTTATATTATTGCGATGCATAAGCTCTGCCCCATAGTCGTAGCCAAGCTCAGGGGATATTTGCGCGAAATGGCATCCTTTTATGCGTTGTGTATCTGCCGAGCTGTAATTTGCAATGCCGCTGCCAATGCGTGTCTCCCCCGTGCGAATGTCCACCAAGTCGCCACGTTGCCATTCACCATGCACCTCAAACACACTTGCCGGAAGCAAACTTTTATTGTGACAGGCGATGGCCTCAGCCGCAGTATTGTCTATTACTAGATTGCCTCGTGCGCATGACTCGTAAAGCAACCATTGTTCCCTGCTTTCCAATTTTGTAGCGGATGGCACGAAACGAGTGCCGATAGCTTTTCCTTGTGCAAGTCTCTGTATGATGTCAGGCTGATTCCCATTGGTGATGATCACGCTTACTCCTGAAGCCGTTGCTAAGCGTGCGGCCTCTATTTTTGTGGTCATTCCGCCTGTGCCGAGTTTGCCGGCTGTATTGCCTGCCATGCTCTCAATGGCAGCGTCAATATTGCAAACCTCTGGAATAAGGCGGGCGTTAGGGTCGGTGTGAGGATCAGCAGTATAGAGCCCTGAGATATCGCTAAGTATTATGAGTAAATTAGCGTCAACCAAGTTAGCTACCATGGCTGATAGATTATCGTTATCTCCAAAGCGAGTTCCGGCCAGTTCGTCTACTGCCACTACATCGTTCTCGTTAACAATACCCACAATGCCAAGTTCCAACAAGCTGAGGAAAGTATTACGCGCATTGAGATATCCTGAGCGGTCTGTCAGGTCGGCTTTAGTTAATAGCGCCTGTGCTACAGTGATGTTGTGTTTTTCGAAAAGTTCCTCATAAACTTGCATTAGACGTGCTTGTCCTACTGCTGCTAATACCTGTCGTAACGGTACTCCATTGAGTTCGTGATTGGCTTTTAATCGATGACGGCCGGCTGCTACTGCGCCGGACGAAACAATGACCACCTCCGCGCCAATGGCATGGATGGCAGCCACCTGTGAAACGAGTGTTGACATAACATCAACGCTCAAACGGTCGCTGTTGCCGGTAAGCAGGCTAGTGCCTAACTTGAGCACGATACGCTTATATGCCAAATAGGAATTATTCATAGAGGCTACCATTATAGCAATCTTGGCACAATAGGAACAACGTTCCTATTGTGCCAAATCTGCTATAGTATAGATTAGGTGTTCTATGGAGGCCGGATAGTTGTTATCGCGGCCGTATTGGCGTTAGGTAAGTATGAAGATAAGTGTTTTGCTGGGACTATTGCGTGACTGCGCTGACTTCCAAAAGCTGGTAGCATCTCTTGAACATGCCTCCGCGCAGGCATTGGTTATTGAAGATGCTAAACCGTACCTGTTGGCGGCGCTTTTCAGCGAGTTAAAACGTCCCATGTTAGTAGTCACGGCTCAGCCTGATAAAACTCGCAAAATGGCAGAGCAGTTGAGCGTGTGGCTAGGTGGCGAAGCAGTTACACAAATTCCCGGGCCCGACAACTTGCCTTATGCTTGCATTGCCACAGACGCTGTCTCGGCAATGGAACGTTTACAGGCGCTATCAAAGATGGTTTACCCCGCTGCTGACTCAAAGCTACCATTGATACTGGCCCAAGTGCCGGCTTTGATGCAAAAAATGCCCTCGGCGTCAGTTTTCCGTTCCGGCTGGATAACGCTGCGCTGCGGTATGGAGCTTAATCCGCTTAAGCTGGCTGAGCGCCTGTTATCTCTTGGTTATCGAAAAGAGAGCTTAACCGAAGTTCCGGGGAGTTTTAGCCGTCATGGCGATATACTGGATATTTTCCTGCCTACGGAAGAATTGCCTGTGCGCATGGAGTATTTTGGCAATAGCGTAGAGCGCATGCGCTATTTTGATTCGCTTAGTCAGCGCTCGCTAAAAGCGGTCGAGGAAGTGGTCCTTGGTCCCGCATCAGAGACGGCGGCGTGTTTTAGCGGGGGCGCGGGGGCTTTGCATACTATTTTATCCAAGTTGGATTTGAAGGGGCTTAATACTGAGGCGCGGAGTAAGCTTGAGGCTGATATAGAGCTAACAGGGGCGGGGCATCTTCCCATGGATATTGGCTCTTATGCGGCGCTGTTTAATGAGGACATATTGCTTTCTTATCTGCCTCCGCGATGTTTAGTAGTGTTAGATGGGCCCGGGCGTATTGAGGATGAAGCTGTTTTCTTTAGCAAAGAGCATGGCAAGGCATTCGCTGAAAAAGTGGAGCGGCGCGAATACCCGGATACGTTTCCGACGCAATATTTTACATGGGATGAGCTATGCTTTGGGCTGGAAAGAGCGCAGCGGCTGGAACTGCCGGATCTATACTCGGCGAATGAAAGCGAGGCACTGCGCTTATCCTTTGCTTTTGCTAAGAACTACGCCGGGCAATTAGCATCGTGGATGGAGCGCGTCAAAGAATTATCGGCAGATAATAAGCGCGTTGTGGCAGTGAGCCATCAGGCAGAGAGGCTTTCTGAATTACTTGGCAATGAAGGGTTACTATGTTCGGTTAAAAATGAGCTGGTAACAATGCCGCCACGCGGTTCTGTAACTTTGGTGCAGGGGATTATATCCTCGGGCTGGGAATGGCGCGAAGAAGTTTATTTGTTCAGTGACAGAGAGCTATTTGGCTTTTTAAAACAGCAGCGGTTCGCGCGTAAGCGCCCGATAGCGCACCACAAACTATTTAATGATCTTAAGCCCGGTGATTACGTAGTGCATGTTGAGCATGGCGTGAGCAGGTTTAACGGCGTAACCACAATGCAGGCAGGCGGCATTATACGAGAGTATATGCTGTTAGAATATGCTGATGGTGACAGGCTCTATGTGCCAACTGACCAGATTGATCGTATTGAGCGCTACGTCGGCGCTGCTGATCATGCTCCGTCTCTTAATCGCTTAGGAAGTCAGGAATGGATTAGGAGCAAGGATAAGGCACGGGAGTCCGCCGAGGATTTGGCGGAGGATTTGCTTAAAATCTATGCCGCGCGTGAGACGGCGCTTGGCTTTGCTTATTCTGAGGATAACATCTGGCAGACAGAGTTGGAAGCATCTTTCCCGTATGTAGAAACACCGGATCAGCTTAATGCAATAGAGCAGATAAAAGAGGATATGTCGCGCCCCCGACCTATGGATCGTTTGATATGCGGAGATGTCGGCTACGGCAAAACAGAGGTGGCGCTACGCGCTGCTTTTAAGGCAATCCAAGATGGGAAGCAAGTGGCGATGCTGGTGCCCACAACGGTTCTTGCGCAGCAGCACTATGCAACCTTTCAAGAGAGGCTGGCAGCGTTCCCTATAAGAGTTGAATCGCTCAGCCGTTTCAAATCATTACGCGAGCAGAAGGAAATTGTTGAGGCGATTGAGGCTGGTTCGGTGGATATTGCCATTGGTACGCATAGGCTCCTTCAAAAGGATGTTAAGTTTAAGGATTTAGGGTTACTTATAGTAGACGAAGAGCAGCGCTTTGGGGTATCGCATAAAGAGCATTTTAAAGCGCTGCGGCATGAGATTGACGTACTGACACTCTCAGCAACCCCGATACCGCGCACGCTTAACCTATCGCTGGTAGGGGTGCGTGACATGTCTGTCATGGAAACCCCGCCATCAGAGCGACTGCCAATTAATACATATGTAGCAGAATACTCTGAGC
This sequence comes from Dehalococcoidia bacterium, assembly GCA_009779655.1. Classification (GTDB taxonomy): domain Bacteria; phylum Chloroflexota; class Dehalococcoidia; order Dehalococcoidales; family UBA1222; genus WRNG01. Next base: position 1,196 of record WRDV01000007.1, on the reverse strand, counting down.
AGTTAGTCCGTGAAGCTATTGTGCGTGAGCTTGAGCGTAAAGGACAGGTATTTTTTGTACATAACCGCATTCAAAGCATAAATTTGCTCTCAGATAAATTAAGCGATCTTGTTCCTGAGGCGCGTATTGCTGTGGGGCATGGGCAGATGCCTGAAGATGAACTGGAGATGGTAATGGCGCAGTTTGCTTCAGGCGATGTTGACGTGCTCTTATGCACAACCATAATTGAGAGCGGTCTTGACGTGCCAAATGCCAATACTCTTATCATTAACCAATCCGATAGATTGGGGCTGACGCAGCTTTATCAGCTTAGGGGGCGCGTCGGAAGAGGAGCCAATACGGCCTATGCCTATTTCCTGTACGATAAAGGAAAGCGGCTGGCTCAGGATGCGAATCAGCGGTTGCAAACTATATATAAGGCGGCTGAGCTTGGTGCTGGTTTTGGTATTGCTATGAGTGATCTGGAGATAAGAGGTGCCGGTAATATACTTGGTGCGCGGCAGAGCGGGCACGTCAACGCTGTGGGTTTTAATTTATTCACACAGTTATTAGCTGAAGCGGTAGATGATATGAAATCTAAGAAAGCAGCACAGCGTGAGAATAAGCCTTTTATACCGACTATGCGCCTGCCCGTGCCGACGATAAATTTGCCGCAGGCGGCATTCATTCCGGATAGCTACGTGGCTGATACAGATACGAGGTTATCGCTTTACAAACGCTTGGCGAGCGCAAAAAACCTTGAGATGATTGATGTTGCGGCAAGTGATTTTAAGGATCGCTTCGGTGAGTTGCCGCAAGAGGTGCAGAATCTGTTATTTGCTATTCGCGTTAAGGTATTGGCTATAAGCGCGCGCTTGGAATCGGTATCAACTGAGGCGGAGAATATTGTGTTACGTCGTCCTGCCGGAATGCAGTTTCCTATGGAAGCCGGGCGCCTTGCCATGCAAGGCGTTAAGGTGTCAATCAACCAAGTGCGGCTGGACACGGGTGTATTAAAGGATGGATGGCGCGAGACGCTTGAGACAGTGCTCAAGCAGTTATGCGGCAAAGAATCCACCCATTTGACTTAACGTATCCCCTTGATTAGTTTCTCTCCAAGCTTGCAATCTGCTGTGGTACCATCTGTAACAAATATTCTGACCGGCATACCATACGCATCCACGGCCAAATGTATCTTGGAGTTGAGCCCCCTTTTG